>NZ_JBFBBY010000150.1:0-17727 GCF_040682875.1 Amycolatopsis sp. NPDC051071
CGTTGATCGTCTCAAAGGGGGCCTTCAAGACATCCGGGTCCGCTCCGGGAACGAAAGAACCCGCAGGCCAGAAGCCTGCGGGTCGCTTGTGGAGCGTTGGAGCGGGTGACGGGAATCGAACCCGCGTAGCTAGTTTGGAAGACTAGGGCTCTACCATTGAGCTACACCCGCTTGCCCCCGGAGTACCGGGTGCGAAAACAGCTTAGCGTGACCCGCTAGGCTGTGCTCACACCCCCCGGTGATCCTGTGGCCGGGAGTGTGACCCGGGATGTGGCGCAGCTTGGTAGCGCATCCGCTTTGGGAGCGGAGGGTCGCAGGTTCAAATCCTGTCATCCCGACTCAAGGTCTTCGACCTGTGAATACACCTCTTCCCGGACCGGCATATCCGGTCCGGGAAGCTAGTGCGGCGCTCAGTGACACTCCGCTTTGAGGATTCCCTCATGCCGCCTCGCACTCTTCAGCCCGCTCCCGGAGCGTGGCAGTCGTTACTCAACGAGTTCGCGATGGACCTTGAGTCCGACAACACCGCCTTATGTGATCGCCAGACTCGGCCGCCGCCTGCCGGGGCCGCTGCGGGCGTTCGCGGACACGCTGCGTGCCGAGCACACGAACGACCACGATTACGCGAAGGCGCCGGAGACCATCGACGAGGCGGAGCGGGAACGCCGTCAGGTGTTCACTTCGCAGACGTTCCGCACGATGCATCCGGTGGTGCGGGTGCACCCGGTGACCGGCGAACGCGGTCTGTACATCGGCGGGTTCGCGCAGCGGATCATCGGATTCGCGGGACATCCTGCGCCTGCTGCAGGCGTACGTGACGCGGCCGGAAAACGTCGTCCGGGTGACCTGGGAGCCGAACCAGCAACCGGGTGACCGTGGCGGGCGACGTCCCGGTGGGCATCTCGAAGGCGACGCTTCGCACTACTCCCCCGTCGCCTGACGCCCCGCGTTTAGTCCTCTAATCGCGATCCATGCACGGGCAACTACCGCAACCAGAGGACTGATTGCGGTAAGACTGGGGTCGTGAAGGACGATCGTCAGGTGGAAGCACTGCTCAGGGAGCTCGCCCCGCAGGTCATCGGGCTGCTGGTGCGACGGCACGGGCAGTTCGACGCCTGTGAGGACGCCGTCCAGGAAGCCCTGCTCTCGGCCGCGCAACAGTGGCCGGAGCAGGGCGTCCCGGACAGTCCGAAGGCTTGGCTCGCGACCGTGGCGTCGCGACGGCTCGTGGACGAGTGGCGCAGTGAGAGCGCCCGGCGCCGCCGCGAAGAGAACTCCGCGCTGATGGACCTGCCCGGGCCGGGCGAACCGTCCACAGTGTCCGCAGTGTCCACATCGGACGACACGCTCACCGTGCTCTTCCTCTGCTGCCACCCGTCGCTCTCCGCGCCGTCGCAACTCGCGCTCACCCTGCGCGCCGTCGGCGGCCTGACCACGGGTGAGATCGCGAACGCCTTCCTGGTCCCGGAATCGACGCTGGCCCAGCGGATCAGCCGGGCGAAGCAGACCATCAAGAAGGCGGGTGCGGAGTTCGTCCTGCCGCCGTCCGCCGAACTCGCCGAACGCCTCCGCGTCGTCCTCCAGGTGCTCTACTTGATCTTCAACGAGGGCTACACGACCAGCGGCGGCGCGGAGCTGCACCGCGCCGACCTCACCGCCGAGGCGATCCGGCTGACCCGTTTGCTGAAACGTCTGATGCCCGCCGAAGACGAGGTCACCGGCCTGCTCGCGCTCATGCTGCTGACCGATGCCCGCCGCGCCGCCCGCGCGGACGGCGACGGCGCGCTCATCCCGCTCGCCGATCAGGACCGCTCGCGGTGGAACGCGGAGATGATCGCCGAGGGTGTCGCGCTGGTGAGCGGGGTGCTCGAAGCCGGACCGGTCGGGCCGTACCAGGTGCAGGCCGCGATCGCCGCCGTCCACGACGACGCGGCCACCGCGGCCGACACCGACTGGCAGCAGATCCTCGCGCTCTACGACGTCCTGGAGAAGGTCTCCCCCGGCCCGGTCGTGACGCTCAACCGTGCCGTCGCGGTCGCCGAGGTCCACGGCCCGGAAGCCGCGCTCGAACTGCTCGGCGCCCTCGACGACGACATCAGGATGAGCCAGACCCACCGGCTCGACTCCGTCCGCGGGCATCTCCTGGAACTGGCCGGTGACACCGGCACCGCACGCGACGCGTATCTGCGGGCCGCCGCGAAGACCGCGAGCGAACCGGAGAAGCAGTACCTGACACTGCGCGCGGAGCGGCTCAGCTGAGCACGCGCAGGATCAGGTCGAGTGATCTGCCGTGGACGTAGCCGGTGTAGACGGCGTGGATCCGGTGCTCAGTGCCGTCGTACCGGGTCACGGTCGCCTTGATCGGGATGTCGCGCTGAGATACCCCAGCCGATCACCGCCGCGTCACGCGGTGTGACCCGCTCCGTGCCGCCACTCGCTCAGCAGGTCCTCGACGTGTCCGGCGAGGTCCACAGTGGACCCGTTGGGGTAGGCGAAATCCGGTTCCTCGTCCCATCGGTGCGCGAACCGGATCGAGCCCTCGTCGCAGGCGGCCAACGTGATGGCGGCCGCCAGACCGTCCTCCGGGATGTCCGCTCCGGGAAGCGCGAGAAGTGCCACAGGCTGTTTTGAAGCCCGTGCGATCGCGCGGTACGCGGCCTCGGCATCCACCTTCAGCCGCGCCAGCGTCGACTCACGCGGGTAGTCCTCCCAAGTGTCCGGCGCGTAGTCCAACGCCCACAGGCGTTCCGCCGTCGGCGGGTGGGTGTCCCAACGTGCCGGCGGCCGGACGGGGACGTCGGCGATCGCCAGCCACTCGCGCCGCGCTTCGAGCATCCGCGCGACGGCGACATGAGCCCGACAACCCGGCACGGTGGTCTGCCCATCCAGTTGCCCGTAATGGCCGAACTCGTGCGCCAGCAGCGCGTGTACCTGCGAGCGAGTAAACGCCTGGAGCGTCGGATGGCCGATCGTCAGGAACCGGCGGCCGGATTTCGAGCGTCTCCGCGAGGCCGGTGAGCATGGCCCACAGCGCCGGGGCGTCGTCGCGACAGGGCGCAACCCCTTTCGGCACAAAGGGTTTCGCCGAGCAGCAGTCCCAGCCAGAGCGCGGCCAAGGCGTAGAACCCCAGCACCAGGAGCACGACCTTGACCACGCCGATCCGTCCGCGCATGGCGGGGAACCTACCCGGTGACGACGTCCGGGTAGCCCGGATTGGCCGGACCCTCGATCATCACTCATCGGCCTTCCGTGCGGTCGCCATGGCGCGCTCGGTCTCCCAGAACGCCCGCATCGAGACGACCAGCCCGTCCTCGCGTACCCGGTAGACGAACACGCCGTCGGTGTCGACGCGGTAGCCGCCGGGCAGGTACGTCGTGATCGTCCCGACGTTCGCGACCTCGTCACCGGCCGCGTGGGAGTCGCGGATGGTGAACTGGAAGCGTTCGACGTTCGCGATCGTGGCCTCCCAGAAGGCCTTGATGCCGTCGTGCCCGTGGTGGCCCTTGCCCTCGGCGTCGAACATCGACGGCCCGACGGGGTCCTCGACGACGGCGTCTTCGGCGAAGAGCGCGAGCCACGCTTCCTTGTCTCCCGCGGTGACTGCGGTCATCGAACGGAACGCGGCCTGGCGCGCGGGCGGCTGTGCGGCGGCCGGATCCCAGCAGACGTCGACACCCATGGGTCAGTCCCCGATCTTCGCGATGATCTCGTCGCCGAACTTCTTGATGGAATCCAGCTTCGGCCCGGCTTCGGCGTCGAAACCGAGGCCGTCGAACACCCACGGCATGGTGATGATGTCGGTGACGCCGATGTCACCCTGCTCGCGATAGCCGTCGAGACCGAAGCGGTCGATGCAGACGGCCTGATACTCGAACGGGTCATCGGCGCGGCCCTGGCCTGCCAGCAGCCCGCGTAACTTGACGATCGTTTCGCGGAGGTCGTCGAACTTCATCATCGCCGAGGACCAGCCGTCGGCGACCCGTGCGGCGCGGCGCAGCGCGACATCGGTGTGGCCGCCGATGTAGAACGGCACCCGCGACGGCGGCGTGGGACTCATCCGGAGCTTGTCGAAGTCGAAGAACTCGCCGTGGTACTCGACCATCCCGCCGTCGAGGATCAGCCGCAGCACGTCGATCGCCTCGTCCATCCGCTTGCCGCGCTTCTCGTACGGCGCGCCGCACCAGCGGAACTCCTCCGGCGACCAGCCGACGCCGAGCCCGAGGCCGAACCGGCCGCCGGTCAGCGCCGCGACCGAGTTGACCTGACGTGCCAGCAGGACCGGATTGCGGGAGCCGAGTTTGAGCACGGAGGTGTAGAAGGTGAGCCGTTCGGTGACCGCGCCCATCGACGCGGCCGCCACCAGCGGATCCGCCCATGGCGTCTCCTCGGTCCAGAAGCGACTGCCGTCGGGTGTGTACGGGTAGTCGGCCGACACCGTTTCGGAGTAGAACAGGGAATCCGGGAGGGCGATCGAGGAGAACCCCGCCTCTTCGGCGGCGCGGGCGAGCTCGCCCAGTTGATCGAGCGGATTCATCGCGATCGACAGGGTGAACTTCATGGCAAGAACTATAACGTGTTCTAGTTTCACCCGCCAGTGCGCGCGGTGACCGGGAGCACTCGCCGGGAACCCTCGGCATACCACGCGCGTTGTCCGGAGCAAAGGGCCGAACGATTCCTGGAGTTGAACCCATGGGTACCGCGATCTTCCTGATCGTGCTTCTCGTCGTCGTGGTCGGCGGCGGCGTGTACTTCGCGAAATCCCAGGCGGCGGCCAAAAAGCGCCAGCTGGACGACGCGAAGGCGGACGCACGGCGCCTCGTCGAACGACTCGGCGGTCAGGTCATGAACCTCACCGGCACGGACACCGCCTCCCAGCAGGCCATGGCGGACGCGTCCGAGCGCTTCACCGCGGCGGGCTCCCAGATGGAGCAGGCACAGACCGCGGAACAGGCCCGGCTGGTCAGGGAGACCGCCATCGAGGGCCTCTATTACGTGCGTGCGGCCCGGCTCGCGATGGGCATGGACCCCGGTCCGGATCTGCCCGGCAGCGCGGAACGCGACCGAGCGGGCAAGGTCACCGAGTACCGCTCTGTCGACGTCGAGGGCGAACACTACGAAGCTTCCCCGGACCCGAGCCAGCGGACGCCGCACTATTACCCCGGCGGTCGCGTGGCAGGCCGTCCGGTTCCGCAGGGCTGGTACAGCGAGCCGTGGTGGAAGCCCGCGCTCGTCGCCGGCGCCTGGGGTCTCGGCTCGATGCTGCTGTTCAGCGCGATGTTCTCCGGGATGGCCGGGGTCGCGAGCGCGTCGGCGTGGGAATCGGGCTATGACGCCGGCCAGGAAGACGCCGGGGCGGCCGATGGCGGCGGTGACGCGGGAGACGCCGGTGGCGACATGGGCGGCGACGCCGGTGGCTTCGATGGCGGCGGTTTTGATGGCGGCGGCTTCGACTTCTAGTCCGGTTTAGAGAGTGCCGAAGGGCCCCTTCGCTATGCCCTGGATGGTTCCTTGACACAACTCACCGGCCATTCATACATTCGTTGTCACTTTGTATGAATGACGTGGTGTTCGCCGTCCGGACGGTTCCGGCGAGCCCTACCTCGGCCTGCTCCTGCAGGTGGGCGAGGCCGACTTCTTCACCGTCGAGGTCACGTCACCACCGACGACGACCTCCCTGGACTCGCCGAGATCCTGATGCGGCTCTTTCTCTCGTTCCTGCAGTACCCCGCGACCCCGGCGCTCACCGACGACCGGCTGCGGGCGCTCGTCCGCCGCTGGATCGGACCGGCTCTCCGGTCGTGGCCCGAGGAGGATTCCGAGCCCCTCCACCACCAGCCACACAGATGTCCTGAAGGCCCCCTTTGAGACGTTGAACGTCTCAAAGGGGGCCTCCAGGACACCACGACCACCAGCACCCACCACGCCGGGTTTGCCTTACGCCTCAAGAACCCGAACTCACGCGGGCTGGCAGGTGGGGCACCAGAAGAGGTTCCGCGCGGCCAGAGCGCTACGCAGCACCGAAGTCCCGCACACCAGGCACGGCTCCCCGGCCCGGCGGTAGACGTAGACCTCGCCCCCGTGCCGGTCCTGCCGCGGCGCGCGGCCGGTCGCCTCGGGCAGGTGTTCGGGCGCGACCGTGTCGATCCGTCCCACCCGGACACCGTGCCGCATGAGCGTCACGAGGTCGGCCCACAGGTCGTCCCACAGCCCGCGATCGAGCGCGCGGCCAGGGACAAGCGGGGCGACACCGTGCCGGAACAGCACTTCGGCGCGGTACACGTTGCCGACGCCCGCGAGTACCGACTGGTCCATCAGCAGCGCCGCGATCGACGTCTTGGACCTTGAGATCCGTTCCCACGCCTTGTCCGGCTTCGCGTCACGACGCAGTGGATCCGGGCCCAGCCGGGCCTTGATCGCCTCGACACGGGACGCGTCGAGCAGTTCGCACTGGTTCGGGCCACGCAGATCCGCCGAATGGGTCGGGCCGACCAGCCGCAGCCGCACCTGCCCGATCGGTTCCCCGACGGGCAGCGGCTCGTCGGAGAACGTGCCGTAGAGGCCGAGATGGACGTGCACCGTCCCGTGTGGACCGTAGTCGTGGAACAGATGCTTCCCGTACGCCTCGGCCTTCACCAGCACCCGGCCGTCCAAACGGGACGCTTCGGTGGCGAACCGTCCCTGCGGGCTGCTCACCTCGACCGGGTGACCGGCGAAACGGCGTTTGTGCAGCCGTGCCAGGCGATGGAGCGTATGCCCCTCGGGCACGTCAGTGCTCGGGCAGCGGTGGCGGCCAGCCGGTGTTCTCGTAGTCGAGGATCTGCTGGACACGGCGGCCGTGGCGCTCGTCCGGGCTCGGCGGGGTCGCGAGGAACGCCTCGACGATCTCGGTGGCCTCTTCGGTGGTGTGCATCCGCGCGCCGACACCGATCAGCTGGGCGTGGTTGTGCTCGCGGGTGAGCTTCGCGGTCTCGACACTCCAGGCGAGACCTGCGCGAGCGCCCTTCACCTTGTTGGCCGCGATCTGCTCACCGTTGCCGGAACCGCCGACGACGATGCCGAGGCTGCCCTCGTCCGCGACGACCCGGCGGGCCGTCTCGATGCAGAACGCGGGGTAGTCGTCCACCGCGTCGTAGACGAAGGGACCGACGTCCTCGACGTCGTGGCCCTGCTCCTTGAGGTGGGCCACGAGGTGGTTCTTCAGTTCGAAACCGGCATGGTCAGAGCCAAGGTAAACACGCACGGTGTGAGTCTAAGACGCGCGCGCGTCTCGGGCATTCTCTGGGGGTGAGCATCTGGGGCCAGCGTGAATCCGACATCAGACTCGAATGGGGACCCGAAGGCGTCGACGCGCTCGGGAAGGACTGTGCCGTTCTCATCATCGTCGACGTGCTTTCCTTCTGCACCACCACGGATCTCGTCCTCGGCAACGGCGGCCGCGTGCTGCCGGTGCGCTGGCGTGATCAGCGGGGCGAGACCGAAGCGAAGGCCGCAGGCGCCATCCTCGCGGGTGAACGCGAGTGGACGCTCCGGCCGTCGTCTGTGACGGAGATCCCTTCCGGCACACTCCTCGCACTCCCCTCCCCCAACGGCGCCACGCTCTGCGACGGCGCCGCCACGACCGGCGCCGAAGTCCTGGCTGGCTGCCTGCGCAACGCTTCCGCCGTCGCCGCGCGTGCCGCGCGACTCGCGGGCGGGCGGCCGATCGGCGTCGTCCCGGCCGGGGAACGCTGGGGTATCGACCTGCACACCGAAGCCAAAACCTTCGGGCCGCTGCGGCCTTGCGTGGAGGATCACCTGGGTGCGGGCGCGATCGTGGCCGCGCTCGACGGCTACGGCCGCCTGTCCGCCGAAGCACGACTCGCGGCCATAGCGGCGAAAGCGACCAAGATCCCCGAAGCGCTGGCAGAGTGCTCTTCAGGGCGTGAGCTCGCCGCGGCCGGGTACGGCAACGACGTCACCCTCGCCGCACGGCTCGACACGAGCAGCACGGTTCCGGTGCTGCGCAACGGAATTCTGGAGGACCTGTGAACTGGCTCGAACTCTCGGATGGGGTGTACGCGCGTCGCTACGAGGAGCTGGACCTGACCGTCGGGCTGGTCGTCGGGAGTGAACGCTGCCTGGTCGTCGACGTCCGCGGCGACGTCGAACAGGGTGCCGAACTCGCCGCGGCGGTGCGGGAGATCACGCCGCTGCCGTGGTCGGTCGTCTACACCCACGCGCATTTCGACCACGCCTTCGGCACGACGGCGTTCCTGCCGTGCGACGTCTGGGCACACGAAGGCTGCCCGGCCGAACTGACCACGTACGGCGAGGGCGCGCGACACAAGTGGATCGAGCACTACCTCGGCGAAAACCGCCCCGAGATGGCGAAAGCACTGGAACGCACCGAGATCACGGTGCCGGACAAGCTGGTCAAGGAAACCGCTGAGATCGACCTCGGCGGCCGCACGGTCGTACTGCGGTTCCTCGGCCGTGCCCACACCGATCACGACCTCTTCGTGCACGTGCCGGACGCGGGGATCATCTTCGCCGGGGATGCCGTCGAGAACGCCGAAGCGGGCTTCAGCGCGTACTCCTTCAACGACGGCAGCTCACTCGCGGAGTGGCCCGGCGTGATGGACGCCATCCTCGCGCTGGAACCGAAGATCGTCGTCGCCGGACACGGTGACCCTGTCGACGCCGCGTTCATCGAGAAGCACCGCGACGGGTTGCGTGAGCTGGTCTCACTCAAGACCCGGATCGCGGCAGGAGACCTCACGACGGACGAAGCCGTCGCGAAGTCGTCCTACCCCGACGATGTCACCAAAGCGGCACTCGCGACGACTTAGTCGAAGTTCAGGTCCCCGCTCCGGGTGCGCTTCAGTTCGAAGAAGTCCGGGTAGCTCGCCAGCGCGCGGGCGCCGTCGAAGACCTTGACGGCGTCGTCGCCACGCGGGATCGAGCTGAGCACCGGGCCGAAGAAGGCGACGCCGTCGATGTGGATGGTCGGGGTGCCGACATCCATTCCGACCGGATTCATACCTTCGTAGTGAGACTTTTTCAGTGCCTCGTCGTACTCGGTCGATTCCGCGGCCTCGGCCAGCTCGGCCGGGGCGCCGATGGCTTCGAGGGTCTCCTTGATGACCTGCGGGATGTCCTGGTTGCCCTGGTTGTGGTGGCGGGTGCCGAACTCCGTGTAGAAGTCGCGGAGCGCCTTCTCGCCGTTCTTCCGCGCGAGTGCGGTCGCGACACGGACCGGCCCCCAGCCGCTGCTCAGAAGCTCCTTGTACTGCTCAGGGAGGTCGTCGCGGCCGGAGTTGAGCTCCGACAGGCTCATGATCCGGAAGCTCAAGTCGAGGGAACGCTGCTTCTCCACTTCGAGGATCCAGCGCGAGCTGATCCAGGCGAAGGGACAGATCGGATCGAAGTAGAAGTCGACCTTGGTCGTCTCGGACGGGGCGGTCATCAAGTTCTCCCAGTGCCATCGTCTTGGTGGAGCCGGTGCCTACAGAGTGCTACACAGCCGCCAACATCGCCGCCGTCGGTGTTGTTCCCGTCGTCAGCACCGGCCTTCGCATGATTGGATGCCTGTAGTTGGAAACCAGAACCGATACCGATGACCAGAGGTGCCAGTGCCCGCCCCCAACCTGACCCGAGACCAAGCCAAGCTGCGCTCGGAGCTGCTCGACGTCGAGTCCTACGACATCGAGCTGGATCTGACCGACGGCCGCGGCGGTCCCGGTGAAAAGACCTTCTCCTCGAAGACGACGATCAAGTTCGCGAGCGCCAAAAGCGGCGAAGCGTCGTGGGTCGACATCGTCGCCGAGGGGGTCGAGTCGGCCGTCCTCAACGGATCGGCCCTCGACGTCAGCGGGTACGTCGAAGACAAGGGTGTCGAGCTGCCCGGGCTCGCCGAGTCGAACGAACTCGTCGTGGACGCGGTCTGCCGGTACATGAACACCGGCGAAGGACTGCACCGTTTCGTCGACCCGGTCGACGACGGCGTCTACCTCTACACGCAGTTCGAGACCGCCGACGCCAAGCGTATGTTCGCTTGCTTCGACCAGCCCGACCTCAAGTCGGTCTACCGGCTCACCGTGATCGCGCCGAAGGACTGGAAGGTCATTTCGAACGCGCTCGTCGAGTCGGCCGAGGAGACCCCCGAAGGTGCCGTCCGCACCGTCTTCGCCGTGTCCGAGCGGATCTCGACCTATCTGGTCGCGCTGATCACGGGCCCGTACAGCGAGTGGCGCGACGAATACTCCGACTCCCACCGCACGATCCCGCTCGGCATCTACTGCCGCTCCTCGCTCGCCGAGCATATGGACGCGGACAAGCTGTTCACCGAGACCAAACAGGGTTTCGCCTTCTACCACGAGAAGTTCGCCACCCCGTACCCGTTCTCCAAGTACGACCAGCTGTTCGTGCCGGAGTTCAACGCGGGTGCGATGGAGAACGCCGGCGCCGTCACCTTCCTGGAGGACTACGTCTTCCGGAGCCGCGTCACGCGCTACGCCTACGAGCGCCGTGCCGAGACGTTGCTGCACGAGATGGCGCATATGTGGTTCGGCGACCTGGTCACCATGCGCTGGTGGGACGACCTGTGGCTGAACGAGTCGTTCGCGACCTTCGCGAGCGTGCTGGCCCAGGCCGAGGCGACCGAGTACAAGAACGCGTGGACCAGCTTCGCGAACATCGAGAAGTCGTGGGCGTACCGGCAGGACCAGCTGCCCTCGACGCATCCGATCGCCGCGGACATCGTCGACCTGCACGCGGTCGAGGTGAACTTCGACGGCATCACCTACGCCAAGGGCGCGAGTGTCCTGAAGCAGCTCGTCGCCTACGTCGGGCTCGACCACTTCCTCGAAGGCCTGAAGGTCTACTTCGGCAAGCACGCCTGGGGCAACGCGACCCTGGCGGACCTGCTGGGTGCATTGGAAGAGGCTTCCGGCCGCGACCTGTCGTGGTGGAGCGCGCAGTGGCTGGAGACCACCGGTCTCAACTCGCTGAGCCCGCGCTACGAGATCGGCGCCGACGGCAATTACACCTCCTTCGCCGTCACGCAGACCGGCGCCAAGCCGGGTGCCGGTGAGCTGCGCACGCACCGCGTCGCGGTCGGTGTCTACGACGAGGACGGCGACGGCAAGATCGTCCGCAAGCACCGCGTCGAACTCGACGTCGACGGCGAGCGCACCCAGGTGCCGGAGCTGGTCGGGCTCCCGGCAGGCAAGCTGGTGCTGGTCAACGACGACGACCTGACCTACTGCACGATGCGGCTCGACCCGGCGTCGCTGACCACGCTGATCGACCGCATCGCCGACATCACCGAACCGCTGCCCCGCACGCTGTGCTGGTCGGCGGCGTGGGAGATGACGCGCGAGGCCGAGCTCAAGGCACGCGACTTCGTCACGCTGGTCGAACGCGGCGTGCACACCGAGACCGAGGTCGGCGTGGTGCAGCGGCTGCTGCTGCAGGCGCAGACGGCGCTGAACTCGTACGCGAACAAGACGTGGGCGGCGGAGAAGGGCTGGCCGGCGTTCACCTCCCGGCTGCTGGACCTGGCGCAGGGCGCCGAGGCCGGTTCGGACCACCAGCTCGCCTTCGTGAACTCGCTCGCGGGTTGCGTGCTCGACGAGAAGACCCTGCAGATCATCGCGGGCTGGCTCGACGGCACGGCGCCCCTGGCGGGCCTGACCGTCGACACCGACCTGCGCTGGCGTCTGCTGCAGGCACTGGTCGCGCACGGCAAGGCGGAGAACCCCGAGATCGACGCGGAACTCGCCAAGGACGACACGGCCGCCGGACGACGTCAGGCGGAGCGCTCGCGGGCGCTGCGGCCGACCGGCGACGCGAAGGCCGACGCGTGGCAGCGGGCGGTGTACGACGACGAGCTGCCCAACGCGGTCAGCGACTCGCTGATCACCGGCTTCTCCCACCCTGGTCAGAAGCACCTGCTCGGCGACTACGTGACGCGGTACTTCGACGTCATCGACGAGGTGTGGCAGCGGCGCTCCAGTGAGCGCGCGCAGCCGACCGTGGTCGGGCTGTACCCGTCGTGGGCGGTCGAGCCGTCGACCGTGGAGGCGTCGGACGCGTGGCTGACCGGGGAGCACCCGGCGGCGCTGCGCCGTCTCGTGTCGGAAGGCCGGGCCGGGATCGTCCGCGCACTGGCCGCCCGTGAATTCGACTCGCAGGCCGGGCTCTAGTCCCGAATGCCACAAACGGCCCGTTACTTGCGAATTCTGCAAGTAACGGGCCGTTCATGGCGTTGAAGGTGCTTAGTGCTGCGGAGCGCCCGCCTGGTCGCTCAGCATGCGAAGGGCGTTCACGAGCCCGCCGACCAGGTCGCCTTCCTTGAAGGAAGCGACCATACTGGCCACGGCGAGCTTCGCGCCGCGATCGGGCAGGCGGTGCCGGGCCTGCGAGCCCGTCACGATCTCGATGGCGCGCTGGCCGGGCGACACGGCGACGATCACACCGTCGGCCGGGCCGTCGGTCGAGGCCAGCAGCCCTTCGGCGGTGACGCGGGTGTCCTCGCCGAGGTCGCCGAGGTAGACGCTGAAGTCGAGACCGGTCTCACGGCTGGCCAGCGTCAGCGCCTCGTCCAGCCGGGCAAGCTGCTGGGTCGAGAATGGGCTGATCGGCCCAGCCGGTTCGTACATCTTGGCGGCGGATACCCGGCCGCTGGAGGTAACGGCGGCGCCGTAACCGGGCTCTTCGTCAACAGCGGTGGACGAAGGGGTCAGTTCACCAGTTGCCACGAGCGCCTCCCGTCACCAAAGCTCCGTCCGCCGCGCTGAAGGCGGTCGCGCCACCCGCGGTCGCGGGCGAATGCCTGGCGCCGACCCCGTCGGGGTTGGCGCTCCACCACATGGCCGGGTATTCCCACGGCTGCCCCGGCCGGTACCGGGCGACGCCGGCACCCTTGGACCGCAGCGTGGCCACCCCGCAAAGCGCGTAGATGGCCAAGGGGATCACCGCGAAGACCAGGATCGTCTCGACAAGGTTCACGCGCGTGAGCGTATCCGATGCCGATGGGCCGCACCCGCTCGCACAGCCGTTCCACCACCACCCGGGGATGCCGTCGGCTCATCGCCTGAAGAGCGCCGTCCGCCGCTTGCCGCGAAAGCGCTCCCACGTTGAGCCGAAGCCCTCAAGGCCGAAAGGTTGCAACTCAACGTACGGGCGGCCGCACCCGCCGCTGTCGTCTTGTCGCGGCCTTGAAATCCTCGTAGCTTTTTCACCTGTACGGGCCTTGCGCCCACTCCCCCACCCCCAGCAGGTAACGCACCGGTCGCAGGAGGATATGTCATGCAGAGCACCCAGACACCCGGCCAGGCGATCGTCGACGACGTTTCGTCACTCTTCGAAATTGAATTCGCCCCCGGTACCCGTGTGACGGCGGGCACACGGGTTACTCGCGGTACTCGGGTCACTCGCGGTACGCGGGTCACCGCCGGCACCCGGGTCACCCGCGGTACCAGGGTGACCCGTGGCACTCGCGTCACGGCAGGCACTCGCGTCACCCGTGGCACGCGTGTCACTCGTGGCACCCGCGTCACTGCCGGAACCCGCGTCACCTGCGGCACCCGGGTCACCCGCGGCACCCGCGTGACCCGTGGCACCCGCGTCACCTGCCAGAGTGACTTCTCCCTGGCGGCCTGAACAGCACGACCGGCTGGACGGCGAGTAACGCGGTAGTAGGGGACGGCGTACTTGTAGCGCGACAAAGCAGCACCACGGCATCATCGGCCCGCCCCGGCCGCCGAAAGGCAGCCGGGGCGCCGATGCTTTTTGGAACCCGGTCAGAACCGGATCAGGCCGCGGTCCCGAGGTACGGCCGCCACAACGGGTCGGCCTCCTTGGAATGGGCCAGCAGCCGCCAGTGCGGCCCGTGCGGGGCCCTCGGCACGACGCGCAGGCGCCAGCCGATCTCGGAAAGCAGCTTGTCCGCCTTCCGGTGGTTGCACTTGGCGCAGCAGGCCACGCAGTTCGTCCAGCTGTGGGGGCCGCCGCGGCTGCGCGGGACGACGTGGTCGATCGTCTCGGCCCGCCCTCCGCAGTAGGCACAGCGGTACCGGTCGCGGTGCATCAGCCCGGCGCGGGTCAGCGGCACCTGTGCGCGGTAGGGCACGCGCACATAGGTGCTCAGCCGGATCACCGACGGCACGGGCAGCGAGACCGAGGCGGCGTGCAGTTCGAGCCCTCCGGGGTCGCCGTGCACCACCTCTGCCTTACCGCACATCACGAGGACCACCGCGCGCCGCAACGGCAGCGCCGTGAGCGGCTCGAACGTGGCGTTCAACAGCAATACCCGTCTACGGCCCCACGAAGTGGCAGTGGGTACCGCCGAAGTCGACGGGTCCCGCCCTCTACGCTGTCCGGGCGGGCGGGCAACACCCCCTGGCCGCGTTCCCGGCCCGCCCGGTGGGGCCCCATGCGAGGGGGCACCTCCCGGATGAGCGCGCAACACGACCTCCGGCGCCTGTCCGGCCAAGGCTTGGCTCGGGACGCCGAGGGGGATGGGTTGTCGGTCTGGCACTCGACCACCTCCACCGGTGCAGGCATAGTCGACCACAGATCAACCCCAAAGCGCACGTGTGTTACTGGACGTGTCACATGTACGCGCCCCCGCGGCCACCTGAAGCCGGGCGTGTCGAATCCCGCGGGACTCCTGCCGCGCCCAGCGGCGCGAAACGATCCCCGCCGAGTTGGAAAGGACATTTCTTCTCCGTGAACCTGCTGCCCACCGAACCCCCGGCTTGCACGAAGGACGCCAGCACGCTGTGCGGCCAGGTGTTCCAGGTCACAAACAACGAATGGCTCTCGGCGTCGGCGGGCTGGCTGGTGACGAAGCCGATCAAGATACTGATGATCGTCGCCGTGGCGTTCCTGCTGCGGTACTTGGTCCGGCGGCTGATCAACCGCGTGACGCGGATGCCGAGCGGCTCCAAGAAGCTCCCCGCGCTGTTGAGACCGCTGCGGGAGAAGGCACCCGAGGTCCTCGGCTCGGCGGTGATGGAACGACGCCGTCAGCGTGCCGCCACGATCGGCTCGGTGCTGAAGTCGATGGCGACGCTCCTGATCTACGGACTCGCGTTCATCCTCGTACTGGGCGAACTGGGCATCGACCTGGCGCCGATCATCGCCTCCGCCGGCATCGTCGGCGTCGCACTCGGTTTCGGCGCGCAGAACCTCGTCAAGGACTTCCTGTCCGGCATCTTCATGATGATCGAGGACCAGTACGGCGTCGGTGACGTCGTCGACGTCGGCGAGGCCTCCGGCACCGTCGAAGCGGTCGGCCTGCGAATCACTACTTTGCGTGACATCAACGGCACCGTCTGGTACGTCCGCAACGGTGAGGTGCTGCGGGTCGGCAACTCGAGCCAGGGCTTCGCCGTCGCCGTCGTCGACGTCCCGCTCAGCTACTCCGCCGACGTCGAAAAAGCCACCGAGCTGATGGCCGCGAAGGCCAAGACCTTGCTGGAGGGCGAGGCGCTGGCACCCAACGTGCTGGAGCCGCCCGAGATGCTCGGTGTGGAGTCCGTGACCCCCGAGGGCATCAAGCTCCGCCTGACGGTGAAGGTCCGGCCGGGCAAGCAGTGGGCGGTGCAGCGCGCGCTCCGGGCGAACCTGCTCGCCGCGCTCGACGAAGCGGGTTTCGAGCCGCCGCTGGGCCGCTACATGTCGTCCCCGCCCGCGAGCCGGTAGACAAGGGCAGAATGGAGCCGTGTCCGTGACCGAACCAGATCCCACCACCTTGTACGAGGCCGTCGGCGGCGAGCCGGTGTTCACCCGCATCGTCGCGCGTTTCTACGCCGAAGTCGCGGTCGACGAGGTGCTTCGCCCGCTGTACCCCGAGGAGGACCTCGGCCCGGCCGAGGAGCGCTTCCGGCTGTTCCTCATGCAGTACTGGGGCGGCCCGCACACCTACTCGGACCAGCGCGGCCACCCGCGGCTGCGGATGCGGCACGGGCCGTTCAAGATCGGCCCGATCGAACGCGACGCCTGGCTGCGCTGCATCAAGATCGCGGTCGACGAGGAGAACATCGAAGAGCCGTACCGCACGCGGCTGTGGGCCTACCTCGAAATGGCGGCCAACAGCATGATGAACAGCTTCGTGTGATGGCGAGGGGCGCGGCTTGGTGGGACCAGGCGGTCTTCTACCAGGTCTACGTGCGCTCTTTCGCCGACTCCGACGGCGACGGCGTCGGTGACCTCGAAGGCATCCGCGGCAAGCTCGGATACCTGGAGCTGCTCGGGGTCGACGCGCTCTGGCTGACGCCGTTCTACCGGTCGCCGATGGCCGACCACGGGTACGACATCGCCGACCCCCGCGACGTCGACCCGATGTTCGGCACCCTCGGGGACTTCGACGTCCTGCTGACCGAGGCGCACAAACGCGGCATCAAGGTCACCATCGACGTCGTCCCCAACCACACCAGCAACACCCACGACTGGTTCAAATCGGCGATGGCGGCGCCGCCGGGGAGTACGGAGCGGGATCGGTACATCTTCCGCGACGGGCTCGGCCCGCGCGGCGACCTGCCGCCGAACAACTGGGTCAGCGCGTTCGGCGGCCCGGCTTGGACCCGGGTGCCGGACGGGCAGTGGTACCTCCACCTGTTCTCCCCGCAGCAGCCCGATCTGAACTGGGGCAACCACGAGGTCGCCGCCGACCTCGAACGCACCCTGCGGTTCTGGCTGGACCACGGGGTCGACGGCTTCCGCATCGATGTCGCACACGGTATGGCGAAACCGCCGGGCCTGCCCGACATGGACCCGCGTGTGAACGCGGCCGGGCCGAACGAGTTCCACGACCCGCGGTTCGACAACGACCGCGTGCACGACATCCATCGGATGATCCGCAAGGTGCTCGACGAGTACCCGGACGCGATGGCCGTCGGCGAAATCTGGGTGACCGACGAGGAACGGCTCGCACGTTATCTGCGACCGGACGAACTGCATCTGGCGTTCAACTTCCGGCTCGTGCTGACGCATTTCGACGCGGACGCGCTGCGGACGGCCATCGAGCGCTCACTGGCGGTGCCGAAGTCGGCCGGGGCGCCCGCGACCTGGACGTTGAGCAACCACGACGTCTGGCGGCAGGTCAGCCGCTACGGCGGCGGTGACCGCGGCGTACGGCGGGCACGGGCGATGGCACTGGTCGAACTCGCGCTGCCGGGCACGGTCTACCTGTACAACGGCGAGGAACTGGGGCTCGGCAACGTCGACCTCCCGCCCGAGGCGCTGACGGACCCGCGTGCCAAAACCTCCGGCGCCGAATTCGGCCGGGACGCTTCGCGCGTGCCGTTGCCGTGGGAAGGCGACCGTCCGCCGTTCGGCTTCTCCCGCAATCCCCGGACGTGGCTGCCGATGCCCGCCTCGTGGGCGTCGGTCACGGTGGAAGCGCAACTGGAAGATCCCGGGTCGACGCTGTCGCTGTACCGGCGGGCGATCGAGATCCGCAAGTCCCACCAGGCCTTCCGCGGCGACGACCTGGACTGGTACGGCGCTCCGGCCGGCTGTTTCGCGTTCCGGCGGCGGGGCGGCGGCCTGATCTGCGCGCTGAACACGTCGGCGAGCCCGATCGCGGTGCCGCCGGGCGAAGTACTGCTGTCGAGCGTGCCGCTGGTGGACGGGAAACTGCCGCCGGATGCCGCCGTCTGGCTCGTCTGAGGAACCTGCCCGGCGGGTTGGTCCAGGGGGTCGTGAGTGATTTGGGTCGTTCTAACGACCCAAATCAC
>NZ_JBFBBY010000151.1:0-17651 GCF_040682875.1 Amycolatopsis sp. NPDC051071
AAAAACATTTTCCCCCAACCCCCCGTTCTCCCTACCCCCGGCGCCCCTTCGGTTTTTCTGGGGGCCCCCAATAATAAAAAAATCGTCCTATGGGGCACCCCTCATGACACGCTCTGACCCCAGAGCCGGTGCCGGAGCCTCAGCCAAAGCCGGAGCCGACCCCGGTGCCGAAGCCTCAGCCCTTGTTCTCGTGCAGGGTCGTAAGTTTCGCCCGGCCGATGGCGTGGCTGAAGAGATTGAAACCGAGCAGAGCGGGCGTCGCGTCTTCGCCGATTTCGAGCTTCTCGACGTCGACAGCGTGCACCGTGAAGATGTACCGGTGCGGCCCGTGCCCGGGCGGCGGGGCGGCCCCGAGGAACTGCCTGACGCCGCCGTCACCCTTCAGCGTGATGGCGCCCGCGGGAAGGCCGGTGCCGTCGGCGTCGCCCGCGTTCGCCGCAAGCGCGCTCACCGAGGCGGGGATGTCGAAGACGGCCCAGTGCCAGAAGCCGCTCGCGGTCGGGGCGTCCGGGTCGAAACAGGTCACGGCGAAACTCTTGGTCCCGTCGGGGAAGCCGTCCCACGACAGCTGCGGGGACCGGTCCTCGCCGCCCGCGCCGAAGATCCCGGACAGCTGGGGCGTCGGCAGGAAGCCGCCTTCCTCGATGTCGATACTGCTCAACGTGAAGACAGGCAGATCGGGCAGCAAGTCGTACGGATCGGGTGCCTGCGGCATGCGTCCTCCTGATCTTGGAACAGCTGACGAAGCCAGGTTAGGACCCCGAGAACCCCGGCGTGGGATCAGGGACGAATCCGGGGGATACCCCTATGTCCATCCCATCGCGGGCCCCTTAGCGTCGAGACAGACGAAAACCTGCTCTGGAGGGACTCAAGACCATGGCGCGCCCACTCCTCGCTATCGGCGGCATCGCCCTGATCGGCGTCGGTGTCCTCACCGGCCTCGGCTGGTGGTGGCCTTCCGACGCGGAGGCGAACTCCGAGCTGACCCAGTCGATCAAGAGCGTCCGCGTCGATAACAACGACGGCGCCGTCAAGATCCGCGTGGCCGACGGCCCGGTGAAGGTCCACCAGGAGTTCTCGTACCGCTGGAGCAAGCCGGGTGACGCCTTTCGCGTGGACGGCGACACCCTGGTGCTCGCCGGCTGCGGGAACAACTGCGAGGTCGACTACGACGTCGTCGTCCCGGCGGGGGTACCGGTCACGGGCAGGGTCGATTCGGGTGCGGTCGAGATCGCCGGGATGTCCACTGTGGACGTCACGGTCGACTCCGGCCGGGTCGACGTGCGTGACGTCCCGGGCACGGTGAAGGTCAAGGCCGATTCGGGCCGTGTCGAGCTGGTGAACATCGGCCAGGACGTCACCGTCGACGCGGGTTCCGGCGCCATCAAGGGGGAACGGCTCGGCGGCAACGTGAACGTGCACGCCGACAGCGGCCGCATCGAGCTCGAACTGCTCAAGGCGGCCAACGTCACGGCGAAGAGCGACAGCGGCTCCATCGAGGTCACCGTGCCGAGGGGCGATTACAACGTCAGCGGCAGCACCGACAGCGGACGGCGCGACATCGAAGTGAACCAGTCCGGCTCGGCACAGTACAAGCTCGATCTCAGCACAGACAGCGGAAGCGTCAAGGTCAACGCGGCCTGACGGATTTTATCGGGGGAAACACTTTCTCATGGGGAACAAAGAGAAGCGCGTCCTCGGCGCGCTCGCACTCGGCGCGCTGACGGCCTTCGGGATCGTCGGCTGCGCAAGCGAAAGCCGCGAGACGCTCAGCGATGGCACGCCCATCACCGAGCAGATCACCGCGATCCGGGTCGACGTCCCGGTCGGCGCTGTCACCCTCCGGGTCGAAGACGGCGCACCGGTCTCGCTGCGCCGCGAAGTCACCTATACCGGCCGCGATCCCGGCAAGACGCACAGCGTCGAGAACGGCACGCTGGTCCTCGGCGGTTGCAGTCAGTGCGGGGTGGACTACGACGTCGTTGTCCCGCGTGAGCTGGCGATCTCCGGCGGCATCGGCACCGGCAAGATCACGCTCACCCGCGCGGCCTCGGTCGACCTGCGCGGGGACGTCGGCGATCTCAAGGTGCTGAGCTCCTCCGGTCCGGTGAAGCTGCGCACCGGCAGCGGTGACATCGAGGTCGGCCTCGCCAAACCCGGCGTGGTCACCGCGAACGCCGAGGTCGGCAAGATCACCGTCACCGTCCCGGACGGCGCGTACCAGCTCCGTGCGAAGTCGGAGGTCGGCGGCGTCGAGACCGAGGGCGTGCGCCAAGACCAGGCTTCGCCGAACGTCCTGGACCTCAAGGCCGGCACTGGCAAGGTCACGGTGAAGCCCGCATGAAAACGAAGACACTCGCCGCGGTCACCGCGCTGACCCTGCTGCCGCTTTCCGCGCTGCCTGCCTCCGCCGCGCCGGGGATCGACTGGAAACCGTGCGCGACCGATTACGCGCCGACGCTGGAATGTGCGGACCTCCGGGTAAGCGGCACGATCACCATCGCGCTGGCGAAACTGCCTGCCACCGATCCCGCGCGCCGCGTCGGTTCGCTGCTGACGAACCCGGGCGGTCCCGGCGGCTCCGGGGTCACCGTGCTCAAGTACGGCGGCCAGGGCATGGCGCTGGACAAACCGGAAATGACCGAAGTGCGGCAGCGGTTCGACGTCATCGGGTTCGACCCGCGCGGCGTCGGCGCCAGCAGGCCGGCGGTGACCTGCGGGCCGACACTGCACGACCCGGCGATCGGCAACTTCCCGCAGAGCCGTGCGGAGTACGAGCGATTCGTCGCGCACAACCGCGCCTCCGGCGAGGAGTGTCTCAAGAGGACAGGGCCTGAACTGCCCCATGTGGACACTTGGAGCGCGGCGGACGACATCGAGTCGATCCGGGTCGCCCTTGGCGAGCCGAAGATCAACTGGCTCGGCGTCTCCTACGGTACCGAACTCGGCGCGGCGTACGCGGAGAAGTATCCGAAGCGCGTCCGCACGATGGTGCTCGATGGCGCCATCGACCATTCACTGCCGACGCGGCGGGCGATCCTCGACGAGGCCATCGCGACCGAAGGCGCGCTCAAGGACTTCGCCGAGTGGTGCCCGACGTCGGACGAGTGCGCGCTTCGCGGCAAGGACGTCCTCGCGACGTACGACGCGCTCATGGCCACTCCGGGCGGCGTCCCGTCGAAGGAACTCGGGCGGAACGTGACCGCCGAAGAACTGGCGACCGGCGTCTACGGCTGGCTCATCCTGCCGATGTTCTGGCCGGAGCTGAGCAAGGGGATCGCCGCCGCGACGGCGGGGAAACCGGACGCCTACGGACTGCTGCCCTACGCCCAGCTGGACCCGTCCTACGGCGCCTACCGGTCGATCGGCTGCCACGACTTCGGCCCGGCTTTCACCTCTTACACCGACATGAGGGTGATGCAGGGGCTGGTGAAGACCGTCGCCCCGCACAGCTGGCGGTACTCGGAGTTCTGGGACATCACGAGCGGGTGCGCGGGCTGGCCCGTCGCACCGGCCTATCCGCCGCGGCCGCAGAAGGTGCGGGGCGCGGCGCCGATCCTGGTGGTCGGCGGCGAGCACGACCCGGCGACGCCGCTGGTGTGGGCGAAGGGGCTCGCGCGGAACATCGAGAACTCGGCGTTGCTGGTCAACGCCGGCTACGGGCACACCGGGCTGCTCAACTCGGCCTGCGTGCGCACCGAAGAGGTGAAATACCTGGTGAGCGGAGTCACACCCGGTCCGGGCAAGGTCTGCCGGTAGTCCGGGAACAAGAACCCCAGGTCGCTCGTTGACCCGGATACAAGGTTGAGTGCAGGCGACTCAAGTCCGCTTGACGGAAGCCGCACCACCCCGATAGAACTTGCGTGGCGTCCACTCAAGGTGGACGTGAACGTGCAGGTCACGAACAGTAGGAGGATTACACCATGGCGCGAGCGGTCGGCATCGACCTCGGCACGACCAACTCGGTCGTAGCCGTCCTTGAGGGCGGCGAGCCGACGGTCATCGCCAACTCCGAAGGTTCCCGCACCACCCCGTCCGTCGTCGCCTTCGCCAAGAACGGCGAAGTGCTGACCGGGCAGCCCGCGAAGAACCAGGCCGTGACGAACGTCGACCGCACCATCCGGTCGGTCAAGCGGCATATCGGTACGGACTGGAAGACCGAGATCGACGGCAAGTCCTACACCTCGCAGGAGATCAGCGCCCGCGTGCTGATGAAGCTGAAGCGTGACGCGGAGGCGTACCTCGGCGAGACCATCACCGACGCGGTCATCACCGTCCCCGCCTACTTCGAGGACGCGCAGCGGCAGGCCACCAAGGAGGCCGGGCAGATCGCCGGCCTGAACGTGCTCCGCATCGTCAACGAGCCCACCGCGGCCGCGCTGGCGTACGGCCTCGACAAGGGCGAGAAGGAACAGACCATCCTGGTCTTCGACCTCGGTGGCGGCACGTTCGACGTCTCGCTGCTGGAGATCGGCGAGGGCGTCGTCGAGGTCCGCGCGACCTCCGGTGACAACCACCTCGGTGGCGACGACTGGGACGAGCGCATCGTCACCTGGCTGGTCGACAAGTTCAAGGCCTCCAACGGCATCGACCTCACCAAGGACAAGATGGCGCTCCAGCGCATCCGTGAGGCCGCCGAGAAGGCGAAGATCGAGCTGTCCAGCTCGAACTCCGCGGGGATCAACCTGCCTTACATCACCGTGGACTCGGACAAGAACCCGCTGTTCCTCGACGAGCAGCTTTCCCGCGCCGAGTTCCAGAAGATCACTTCGGATCTGCTCGAGCGCACCCGCAAGCCGTTCAACAACGTCATCCGTGACGCGGGTGTCGCGGTCGGCGACATCGACCACGTCGTGCTCGTCGGTGGTTCCACCCGGATGCCCGCCGTGTCGGACCTGGTCAAGGAGCTGACCGGCGGCCGCGAGCCGAACAAGGGGGTCAACCCGGACGAGGTCGTCGCCGTCGGCGCCGCACTGCAGGCCGGTGTGCTCAAGGGTGAGGTCAAGGACGTCCTGCTGCTCGACGTGACCCCGCTTTCGCTGGGCATCGAGACCAAGGGCGGCGTCTTCACCAAGCTCATCGAGCGCAACACCACGATCCCGACCAAGCGTTCGGAGATCTTCTCCACCGCGGACGACAACCAGCCGTCGGTGCAGATCCAGGTCTTCCAGGGTGAGCGCGAGATCGCCGCGCACAACAAGAAGCTCGGCATGTTCGAGCTGACCGGCCTGCCGCCCGCCCCCCGTGGCGTGCCGCAGATCGAGGTCACCTTCGACATCGACGCCAACGGCATCGTGCACGTCCTCGCGAAGGACCTCGGCACGAACAAGGAGCAGTCGATGACGATCACCGGTGGCTCCGCGCTGCCGAAGGACGACATCGAGCGCATGGTCAAGGACGCCGAAGCGCACGCCGAAGAGGACAAGCAGCGTCGCGAGGAAGCGGAGACACGCAACCAGGCGGAGACCCTCGTCTACCAGACGGAGAAGTTCGTCAAGGACAACGAGGACAAGCTGCCCGAGGAGCTCAAGGGCAAGGTGAAGTCGGCGATCGACGAGGCCAACGAGGCACTCAAGGGCACCGACTCGGCGAAGATCCGCGAGTCCATCGAGAAGCTGAACACCGCTTCGCAGGAGCTGGGCACCGCGCTCTACGCCAACGCGGCAGGCAACGCCGCCGATGAGGCAGGCGCCGAGGGTGCTGCCGGGACCGCCGGTGCGGGTACCGGTTCGCAGGCCAAGGACGACGACGTCGTCGACGCCGAGATCGTCGAAGAAGACGAGAAGGACAAGAAGGACAAGAAGTGACCGAACGCTACGACGAAACCGAGGGCCGGGGCCCGGAGGATCCGGTGGTCGTGCGGGACCGTCAGCGGATCGATCCGCTGACCGGTGAACTCCGTCCGGCCGCCCCGGCGGCCGAAACCCCGGACGGTCCGAAGCACGCCGCCTCCGTCGAAGAGCCGGTACCCGTTCCGGCCGAGGCACCCGCGACCCACGCGGGCCCCAGCCTCGGGGAGACCATTGTGGACGATTCGGTGTCGGTGGCCTCCGGTCTGGAGAAGGAGCTGGCGGAACGCACCGCCGACCTCCAGCGCCTCCAGGCGGAGTACGCCAACTACCGAAAGCGCGTGGACCGCGACCGCGAGCAGGTCGTCGCCGGTGCGAAGGCGTCGGTCGTCAGTGACCTGCTCCCGCTGCTCGACGACCTCGAGCGCGCGGAGCAGCACGGCGATCTGACGGGTGCCTTCAAGGCGGTCGGCGAAAAGCTGGTCGGCAGCTTGCAGCGGTCGGGTCTCGAACCGTTCGGCACCGAGGGCGAGCCTTTCGACCCGAGTGTGCACGAGGCCGTCCAGCACAGCACGTCGCCGGACGTCGCGGGCCCGACGGTCACCACGGTCATGCGCCGTGGTTACCGCTTCGGCGAGCGCGTGCTTCGTGCGGCGCTGGTCGGGGTCACCGACCACGAGCCGGGTGGTTCCCCGGCTGAACCAATCGACCAGCCGGTGGGCGGCGAACTGCCGCTCGACGGCGAGCTTTTCGATGAGAACAACCGCTGATCGGCGAAACGGCGTGAAAGGAGGAGACGTTCGGTGAGTGCTCGGGAATGGATCGGTAAGGACTTCTACCGTGAGCTGGGCGTCTCCTCCGACGCCACCCCGGACGAGATCAAGAAGGCCTATCGCAAGCTGGCCAAGGAGAACCACCCCGACGCCAACGCGGGTAACGCGGAGGCGGAGAAGAAGTTCAAGGCGGTTTCCGAGGCCTACGGCGTGCTTTCCGATACGTCCAAGCGCAAGGAGTACGACGAGGCACGCCGTCTCTTCGGCTCCGGCGGTCCTGGTGGCTTCGGCTTCCCTGGCGGCGGCGCCGGTGGTGGCGGATTCGACGTCGGCGACATCTTCGGCCAGGCGGGCGGGCAGCAGCAGGCCGGTTTCGGCGGGCTCGGCGACATTCTCGGCGGCCTGTTCGGACGTCGCGGCGCCGCCGGTGCCACGGCGAACCGGCCGCAACGCGGCGCGGACGTGGAGACCGACGTCCGGATCGACTTCACCGAGGCGGTCAAGGGCGCGACCCTGCCGCTGCGGCTGTCGAGCCCGGCGACCTGTTCCACCTGCGGTGGCAACGGCGCGAAGCCGGGGACGTCCCCGAGGACGTGTTCGACCTGTCAGGGCAGCGGGCTGGTCAGCCGGAGCCAGGGCGCGTTCGCCTTCTCCGAGCCGTGCCGCGATTGCCGCGGCCGCGGCACGATCATCGACGACCCCTGCCCGGAATGCGCGGGCGAGGGCGTCAGCACCCGAACCCGCACCCTGACCGTGCGGATCCCGCCGGGCGTCGCCGACGACCAGCGGATCCGGCTGGCTGGCCAGGGTGAACCGGGACGAGGCGGCGCGCAGCCGGGTGACCTGTACGTCCGCGTGCACGTCGCACCGCATCCGGTGTTCGGGCGGCAGAGTCTCGATCTGACGATCACCGTGCCGGTGTCCTTCGCGGAACTGGCCCTCGGCGGCACGATCACCGTGCCGACGCTGGAGGGCAAGGTTTCGCTGAAGGTGCCGCAGGGCACGGCGAGTGGTCGCGTGCTTCGTGTACGCGGCAAGGGAATCGCGAAGCGGGACGGTGCACAGGGCGATCTGCTGGTCACCTTGCAGGCCGCGATTCCGGCCAAACTGGACGACAAGGCCCGTGAGGCACTGGAGTCCTATGCGGAGGCCATGGCCGACCACGACCCGCGACCGGAGATCACCGAACTTCTCGAAGGCAGGTGAGCACGATGTTCGGCGGGCTGCCGCACGGTGCGGACGAGGACACCCCGGTGTTCGTCATTTCGGTGGCGGCGCAGCTCTCCGGCCTGCACGCGCAGACCCTGCGGTCGTACGACCGGCAGGGTCTCGTGTCGCCGGGCCGGACCTCCGGTGGTGGCCGTCGTTACTCGATGCGGGACATCGCGTTGCTGCGCGAAGTGCAGCGACTGTCCCAATCCGACGGTGTCAACCTCGCCGGCATCAAGCGGATCATCGAACTGGAGAACCAGGTCGACGCGCTCCGTGCGCGGATCGTGGAGCTGACCGAAGAGCTCTCGGCCGCGTACCTCACCGCCGAACAGACGGCCGCGGCCGTGCACGCCTCCTACCGCAAGGACCTCGTCCCGCTGCGGCAGCAGACGGCGCTCGTGGTCTGGAAGCCCAAGGGACCCAAGCGCCGCTGACCTCGTAAATGTCATAAGGGGTCCCCATCGGACGAAAATTGTCCGATGGGGACCCCTTATGACATGCCGCGGGAGTTGCCGACCGGGGACCAGCGCCCGGCTTGCTGCCGGGACCAGCGCCCGGCTTGCCCGGCCGGGGACCAGCGCCCGGCTTACTGGCCGGGGACCAGTGCCCGGATCTGCTGGACCTCGCCGGTGCGCGAATCCATGATCCGCTGGGCGAGAGCCTTCGCCTCGGGGTTCTTACCGTCCTTCAGCTCGGCCCTCGCCAAGGCCACCCCGTTGTGCTGGTGCGCGACGAAGATGTCGGCGAAGTCGAGGGTGAAGTCCTTGCCATCCTTTTTGGACAGTGCTTCGAGCAGGCCCTTGTCCGTCAGCGCGTCGCCACCGTGATGGTGGTGTGCGTTCGGATCCATCGACCCGGTCTCGGGTTTGCCCCAGGTCTTCAGCCAGTTCCGCATGTCGGTGGACTCGGTCTGCTGCGTCGCCTCGATGGCCGCCGCGAGATCCTTGAGCTGCTGTTGCTGCGCTTGTTTGGCGGGCACCAGCTTGACGATTTCCGCGCCCTGGACGTTGTGGGCGAGCATCATCTGCAGGAACATCACGTCGGCGTCGTTGTACTCGGCGGACGCCGGGGCGCCCGTCGCCGACTGGGGGACCGGGGAGATCGGGGCGCCGGCGGTGCTGGGTGAGCCGTCACCGGTCCCGCAGCCCGCGAGGGCCACGAGACCGGCGACGAGAATCAGACCGATTTTCACTGGCGGTCCCTTCGTTGCGTCGCCGGTGCGGCGGGTCGTGAGTGGCAAGCCGGGTAAGGCGAAAGTGGCGTGGTGGCCGGGTTGGTCGTGAGTGGCGATTCGTGTTCTGACCCTCATTGCCACTCACGACCCCCTGGACGACTTACCACTCACGAGTCCCTTACTGCCGAGTCCAGAGAGCAGGCGTGTTCGGCGGCTCCCACCCTTGGATCGCCGTATGGGCCAGCTGGCACCGGTAGCTCGCGCCGCCGTAGGTGACCGTGCTGCCGACCGAGTACGCCGTCCCGGCCGCCCAGGTGCCGCCGGTGGGCGGGTTGCTGGTGCTGGTCGGGGGATTCTGCGTCGTCGACGAAGGCGGGTTGCTGGTGCTCGGCGGGTTGCTCGTGGTCGGCGGGTTACCGCCGCCGATCTGCAGGTCGATGCAGCTGTAGAAGGCCATCGGCGTATCCGCGATGTTCCAAATGGCGAGCACCTTCTGGCGGCCGCTGAAGCCGCTCAGGTTCACCGTGTGCGAAGTCGGGTCCTTCGGCGCGGAGTTGTTCCCGCTGATGTCGGCGACCTTGGTGCCGCCGATGTAGTACTCGTAGTTCGTGGTCCGGTGGTAGGCGGTGAACTTCCAGTTGAAGGTCACGCTGCTGCCGACCGAGGCGGCGGGCCACGACTTCGATTCGTCGTTGAGCTGCGCGAATCCCGGAACTCCGCCGTTGCAGCTGCGGAGCCCCTTGGGACCCTCGACGCTCTGGGGTTCGTAGACGATGCTGCCGCAGCCCGAGACCTTGCCCTGGGCGCAGTTCGCCTGACGGCTTGGCGGGGACAGCACGTAGCCGTGTGCGCTGGCCACCTGCGGGATGGCCACGATGGCGATCGGGGCGAGGATCGCACCGGCGGCGGCTGCCACGAGTTTGCGTTTGACGGTCATGCCGGCTCCTGGGTGGAACGACGGTGTTCCCGCGAGGGGGAGCAATGTGGTCTAGACCATAAATCCGCCGATGACCGGGGTCAATGATTCACTGACCTACTACTGCGAAGAGCCCAGGTGTAGCAGCCGATCGGCCTAATACGAAGGAAGGCCGGGATCAGTCCAGAGTGAAGGGGTCGTACTTGATCCGTGCCAGGTCCGTGCCCGCGGCGAGCAGTTTCGCGATCGTCGCGCGGATCATCGACGGCGACCCGGCGACGTAGACGTCGCGGTCCTTCCAGCCGCCGCGCTGCGTGACCGCGGTGGCCAGCGTGCCGCGATCCCCGCCGGCGATGGTGCCTTCCTCGGTCACCGGGGTGACCGTCAGCCAAGGGCAGGTGACGGTCAGCCCGCGGAGGTCGTCGAGGGCGTAGAGGTCTTCCGGCTTGCGGCCACCGAAGAACAAGTGCACCGGCGGATTGTGCTTCCAGCGCGACATGTCGTCGAGCAGTGCCAGCAGCGGGGCGATCCCGGTACCGCCGCCGACCATCAGCAGCGGACGGCTTTCCGTGTGGTGCACCGAAAGCGCGCCGAGTGACGGGCCGAGGCGCCAGACGTCACCGACCTTCGCGTGATGGACGACCGCCCGCGAGACCCAGCCGCCAGGCACGGCGTGCACGTGGAACTCCATCGTCCCGTCGTCGTGCGGCGCGGTCGCCGGCGAGAAATACCGCCACATCCGGGGCCGCTGCGGGACTTCGACGCTGACATAGCCGCCTGCCCGGTACGGCAGCGGCTGATCGGTCCGTACCTTGATGACGGCGACGTCGCGGGAGGCGCGGCGGTGTTCGACCACGGTCGCCTTCCACCACGCGGGCCCGATCTCCTTGCCCGCGGCTTCGCGCATGCACTTCGAAATGACGCCGTACGCGGTGACCCAGGCGTCCTCCACCTCGGGTGTCCAGTCGTCCTTCAAGAACCTCTTCAGCGCGGCGATCAGTGCGACGCCGACCGCGTCGTAATGGCGGCCGAGCACGTCGAACTTGCGGTGATCCCGGCCGAGCCGGCCGAGAAAGGTGGTCAGCTCGTCGGGCCGGTCCACCATCTGCACGACGTAGACAAGGGCACGCAGTAAACGATTTCGTTGCGTGGCCATGTTGATCGGGAACAACGCCCTGGCGTCCGGTGCGACGGAGAAGAGGACCCCGTAGAAGTACTGGGACAGTTCCTCGGCTTTCGTCTCTACAGCGGCGAAACTCTCCCTGATGAGGTTGGCGATCTGGGTGGTCTTGTCCGCTTCCGGCGCTTCGACCAGCGGTGGCACGGGAACCAGGCCGGTGGTGGGAGTTCGCGGCGGTGAAGATCTCGACGAACTCGGTGGATGCTCGTATTTCACTGTTTCGGCTGTCATCGCTGAACTTTTTTCTCCAGTTGGATCGGGCATATTCTCCAGACCCGATGTCATCGTGCTCGTGTTCCCCCGAAGGTTCTCGACTGTATGCCCGATGTTCGGAAAAGGACCCTTGAATGAATGTTTCCCGCTCGAACGGAGCAAACGATATACGCGCCGTAAACCCCGGCTGGCGCTCGGTACAGGTGATCATGCGGGACGAGTTTTCCGTGCCTCACCAGTGTTTTTCGACAGCCGTCGCCGAAACGTGATCCGCCGATCGGGTGGCTTTTTTCGGGTGATTACGCGGCGCTGTAACAGTGCGCCGCCCGTTGTGGATCTCCATTGTGGATTCGCATTCACTGACGCGTTCACCACGTAGCGGTGATCTTCGGACGAGCGAAGGAAAGGCCTGTCAGTCGATGGTGAAGGGGTCGTACGCGATCTGGTCCAGCGCACTGCCGGCGACCAGCATCCGGGACACCGTCGCCCGGATCATCGTGGGCGAACCGGAGACGAGTATCCGGTGGCCGGGCCAGGATCCGTGCCGGGTAACGGCTTCCGCGAGGGTGCCCTGCTCGCAGCCGGGTGCTTCGTCACCACGTTCGATCACCGGGGTGACGGTGAGCCACGGGTTGGTCGCCGCGAGGGCACGCAATTCGTCGAGGTCGTAAAGGTCCTCACGCGACGGTCCACCGTAGAACAGCCAGACCTTCGGGTTTTCGCCCCACTGCGCGAGATCGTCCAGGATGGCGCGCAACGGCGCGACGCCGGTGCCGCCCGCGATCATCAGCACGTCGCGGCCAGAGGTCCGGTCGACCGAAAGCCTGCCGAGCGGCGGGCCGAGCCGCCAGACGTCGCCGGGCTGCGTATGGCTCACGATGGCCCGCGAGACCCAGCCGCCGTCGACCGCGCGTACGTGGAACTCGATGCCGCCGTCCTCGCGTGGCGCGTTCGCCGGGGACAGATAACGCCACAGGCGCGGCCGCTGCGGGACTTCGACGCTCATGTACTGACCCGGCTGGTACGGCACGGCGAATTCGGGCTGGACCCGGACCAGGGCGAGGTCCCAGGTGAGCCGCCGGTGCTCCAGCACGGTCGCCGACCACGACGCCGGGTTGACGTCGGCCGCGGCTGCCTCCTGCATCGCGCGGGCGACGATGGTGAACGCCTCCGCCCATGCCCGTTCGACGTCCGGTGTCCAGTCCGGGCCGAGATGGTTTTTGAGTGAGGCGAGCAGTGCCGTCCCGACGGCTTCGTAATGCCGGGGGATGACCCCGAACTTGCGGTGGTCGCGGCCGAGCTGGGTCAGGAACGGCACGAGATCGTCCGGCCGGTCGACCATCTGCACGATATGCACCAGCGCGCGCACCAGCCTGCCCCGCTGGACCTCCATGTTGATGGGGAAGAAGTCGCGGGTGGCAGGGGCGAGGGTGAACAGCATCCCGTAGAAGAACTGGGAGATCTCGGGGATGAACGGTTCCGACTTCGCCCAGGTGTCACGGATGAGCCGCACCATGGCGGTGACCGCTGGTGGGGCTTCCCGTGGAGTTGAAGACCGGGGAACCGGGCTTACCGCGTCGGCTGTCATGCGCTGGGATTCACTGATCGGGAGAGGGATACCGGAAGGGAGTTCCGATTGTTCACGAACGACGGGCCGGGCGAGACGGCTTTTCTGACACTGGGGCCACTTGGTGGACCACTGGAGAAGAATTCACGGATCATTCACCTCTCCGGTCAGCGGCTTACGGCCGGACGGCTGATTCCGGCTCGTCCGCGAGACTAGCCGCCGAGAGACCTTTTGCCTGCATCGTTGCTCCGGACGGGTGTACTCGAGTCCAGGTGGCAGTGGGCGATCTCACGAGGTAAATAGTTGCCTTACGCAAGTGTCGCCGAATAAAGTTGTATCGTGCAAGTAGCTAGGAGGCACCGATGAGCTCCGCCGACGACGCCAGGGTCGACCTGATGCGTGAGTTGAAGGCCGCCTCCCAGCTTCAGCACGCCTGGATCATGCAGGCCTGGCAGGACGATCCCGGGCTGCATCCGGCCGCCGCGATGCTGCTGTCCGACCTGGCGAAGCACGGTGAAGCCAGGCCTTCCGAACTGGCCAAACGGCGCTTTGTGGACCTTTCGGTCGTGAGCCGCCAGATCTCCCAGTTGTCCGCGGCCGGAATGGTCGACCGCCGTCCCGCGCCGGAGGACGGCCGCGCGTCGATCATCAGCCTCTCCGAGCGAGGGCGCGAGGAACTGGCCCGCAGGCGCGCGGGTTATCTGAAGTTCATGGAACGCGCGCTCGGTGACTGGGACGACGAAAAGGTCCTCGAATTGACCACGCGCCTGGCCGAGATGAACGCCGACGTCCGTGCCGTCCTGTCGGCGCAGACGTGCGACGTTTGACGTCGGCCGTTCCTACCCGTGGGTCTTGACTGAACGGACCTTTCCTGGCGCTGTGGCGCCGGTAGCGTAAATGCGGTGCGTAGTCGGGTCGCGTTGCTGGTCGCTTTCGGAATCGACAACTTCGGCTCGGGACTCTTTCTCCCGCTGGGACTCGTCTTCGTCATCCGGGTGGTGAGTCTTCCCCTCGCCCAGGCGGGAACCGCGGTCACTCTCGGTGCCTTCGCCGGGCTCCTCGTCCCCGCGCTCGCCGGGCGGCTCGTCGACTTGTTCGGCGCCCGCACGGTGATGATCTGCTCGCATCTCCTGCAGGCCGCCGGGGTGGGTGCGTATCTGCTGGCCGGCGGGTTCACCGGGGTCGTCGGCGCTTCGGTGATGCTCGCGGCCGGACAGCAGCTGTTCTACAGTTCGCAGTTCTCGCTCATCGCAGACGTCGCGGGCGAAGGGCCGAAGGATCGCCCCTTCGCCGAAGCCGCGATGGTCCGCTCCGCCGGCTTCGGGCTCGGCGGCCTCGCGGCGGCCGGGCTGCTGGTGTGGATCGGGCCGGACGGCCTCTACGTCGCCGTCATGGCCGACATGTTCACCTTTATGGTCGCCGCGGCCATCCTCGCGACGATGGTCCCGCCGGTTCAAGGGCATCCGCGGCGGCTCTCGGGGCCCGCGCGGGTCTGGCGGAACCGTCCCTACCTCGCGCTGATCGTGTTCAGTGGCCTCTTCGCGCTCACGATGGACTTCTTCCTCATCGGGATGCCGGTCTACGTCTTCAACTCCCTGCTCGGCCCGCGGTGGCTGCCTGGCGCGATCATCGCGCTGCTCACCGTCGTCACCAGTCTGGGTGGTGTCGTCGCGTTGCGGCTCACCCGGAAGCTGACCCGGATCGCCGCCATGCGGACCGGCTCCGCGTTGTTCGCGGTGTGGTGCCTGGCGTGCCTCGCGGTGGTGTTGGTGCCCCGCGTCCTGCAACCGGTCTACCTGCTCGGCGCCACTCTCGTGCTGGCCGCCGGCGATCTCGCGTTCGGCCCGCGGTCCGGGGCGCTGGCCGAAGCCGCGGCTCCGCCGGAGGCGCGGGGACGGTATCTGGCGGCCTTCCAATACGCGTTCACGCTCGCCGCGGTGATCGCTCCGGCCGTCGTCGCGTTGTTCTCCGTGGCAGTCTGGATCCCGTGGGTGCTCGTCGCCGCGTGCGCCTGCGCCGCCGTCGTCGGCCTCGGCCGGGTGGGCCCGCGCCTGCCCTCGGAGGCCGTCTCGCCGGGCGGAGGCTGAGAAATTCAGAGTTGAGCGGAACAGACTCAACTTTCCTGACGTTGTACCTGTCGACAGGCTTGAGAACAGCTAGTACGAGGTGAGGGATGGACGCTTTCAACCCGACCACGAAGACCCAGCAGGCGATTTCGTCGGCGGCACAGGCGGCCACCATGGCGGGAAACCCGCATGTGGCGGCCGCGCATTTGCTCGGCGCCCTGCTGGCGCAGGGTGAAGGGCTGACCGCGCCGCTGTTGACCGCGGTCGGGGCCGACCCCGCGCAGGTGCACAAGGAGCTGGAGCCGCTGATCGCGGCGTTGCCGTCGGCGACCGGCGCCACCGTTTCGAGTCCACAGTTCGACGCGCACGCGGTCAAGGCGCTGACGCACGCGCAGAAGCTCGCGACCGAACTCGGCGACGAGTACGTCTCGACGGAGCACCTTCTCGTCGGCCTCGCCACCGAAGGCGGCCCGGTGGCCGACCTGCTCAAACGGCACGGCGCCACCCCCGACGCGTTGCGTGAGGCGTTCGCCAAGGTCCGCGGTTCCGCGCGGATCACCAGCGCGGATCCGGAGAGCACGTTCAAGGCGCTGGAGAAGTACGGCGTCGACCTGACCGAGCGTGCCCGCGCCGGCGAACTCGACCCGGTGATCGGCCGCGACACCGAGATCCGCCGCGTGGTGCAGGTGCTGTCGCGGCGTACCAAGAACAACCCGGTGCTGATCGGCGAGCCCGGTGTCGGCAAGACGGCCATCGTCGAGGGGCTCGCGCAGCGCATCATCGCCGGTGACGTGCCGGAATCGCTGCGTGGCAAGCGGGTCGTGGCGCTGGACCTCGGTTCGATGGTCGCGGGTGCCAAGTTCCGCGGTGAGTTCGAGGAGCGGCTGAAGGCCGTGCTCAAGGAGATCACCGACTCCGCGGGCGAGGTCGTCACCTTCATCGACGAGCTGCACACCATCGTCGGCGCGGGTGCGACCGGCGAGGGCGCGATGGACGCGGGCAACATGATCAAGCCGATGCTCGCCCGAGGTGAGCTGCGGATGGTCGGCGCGACCACACTCGACGAGTACCGCCGGCACATCGAGAAGGACGCCGCGCTGGAGCGGCGCTTCCAGCAGGTGCTGGTCGGCGAACCGTCCACAGAGGACACCATTGGTATCCTGCGCGGGCTCAAGGAGCGGTACGAGGTGCACCACGGCGTGCGCATCACCGACGCCGCGCTGGTCGCCGCCGCGACGCTGTCCGACCGCTACATCACCGCCCGGTTCCTGCCGGACAAGGCGATCGACCTGGTCGACGAGGCCGCGTCGAAGCTCCGTATGGAGATCGACTCGCGGCCGGTCGAGATCGACGAGGTCGAGCGCGCCGTGCGGCGGATGGAAATCGAGGAGATGGCACTGTCCAAAGAGGACGATGCCGCCTCCAAGGACCGGCTCGCCGTGCTGCGTTCGGAACTGGCCGAGAAGCGGGAGACGCTGACGGCGCTGACCGCGCGCTGGCAGAACGAGAAGGGTTCGATCGAGCGCGTCCGCGACTTCAAGGGGCAGCTGGAGCAGCTGCGCGGCGAGTCCGAGCGCGCCGAACGCGACGGCGACCTCGGCAAGGCCGCCGAACTCCGCTACGGCCGGATTCCCGCGCTGGAGAAGGACTTCGAGGCCGCGATCGCGGCCAGCGAGGTCAGTCAGCAGAACGTCATGCTGAAGGAAGAGGTCGGCGCGGACGACGTCGCCGACGTGGTCAGCGCGTGGACCGGCATCCCGGCGGGACGGCTGCTGGAGGGCGAGACGGGCAAACTGCTCCGGATGGAGGACGAGCTCGGCAAGCGCGTTGTCGGGCAGAAGGAGGCCGTGCAGGTTGTCTCGGACGCGGTGCGCCGCACGCGGGCAGGCGTCGCGGACCCCGACCGGCCGACCGGCTCGTTCCTGTTCCTCGGCCCGACCGGTGTCGGCAAGACCGAGCTGGCGAAGGCGCTGGCGGAGTTCCTGTTCGACGACGAGCGCGCGATGCTGCGGATCGACATGAGCGAGTACGCCGAGAAACACTCGGTGGCGCGCCTGGTCGGGGCGCCGCCGGGCTACGTCGGCTACGACCAGGGCGGGCAGCTGACCGAGTCCGTGCGTCGTCGGCCGTACTCGGTGGTGCTGCTGGACGAGGTCGAGAAGGCGCACCCGGACGTGTTCGACGTGCTCCTGCAGGTGCTCGACGACGGACGGCTCACCGACGGCCAGGGCCGCACGGTGGACTTCCGCAACACGATCCTGGTGCTGACTTCGAACCTCGGTTCGCAGGCCATCGCCGACCCGGCACTCGACGAGCGGCAGCGCAACGACGCGGTGATGGCGGTGGTGCAGCGGCAGTTCAAACCGGAGTTCCTGAACCGGCTGGACGACATCGTGGTCTTCCACGCACTCGGCACCGACGAGCTGACGTCCATTGTGGACATCCAGATCGAACGACTCGCCTCGCGGCTCTCACGGCGTCGGCTGACGCTGGAGGTCACCGCCGGGGCACGCGAGTGGCTCGCGCTGAACGGCTTCGACCCGATCTACGGCGCGCGGCCGCTGCGGCGGCTCGTGCAGTCGGCGATCGGCGACAAGCTGGCGAAGCAGCTGCTGAGCGGTGAGGTCCGGGACGGCGACACCGTACGGGTCGACATCCCGGCCCAGGAGGCTTCGGAAGCCCTGACGGTCAGCCGGGTGGACTGAGCCAAGTACATGAAGGCCCCCTTCCTTGCGCCTAGGTACAGGAAGGGGGCCTTCAT
>NZ_JBFBBY010000152.1:0-16981 GCF_040682875.1 Amycolatopsis sp. NPDC051071
CTTCCCTCGACTCAGCCGAGGGAAGGGGGCCTTCACGCGCTAACAAGCTCACTTAGCGGCCTGAACGCCCTTCGCGTAGTCATCCGCCAGGCCGAACACCTTCTGCGCGTACTCCGTCGAGTTGTTGTACGACAGAATCCCCTGCCACCACCCCGACGCGGCCGACATGTCACGATTGCCGACGCACAGGTATCGCGCCGCCGCCAGCGTCGCGTCGTCGATCTGCTGCGGGTCGCCGACGCCGTCGCGGTTGCCGTCGGCGGCGTAGCGACGCCAGGTGCTGGGGATGAACTGCATCGGGCCGACGGCGCGGTCGACGGCCGCGTCGCCGTCGAACTGGCCGCCGTCGGTGTCACCGATCGCCTTGACGCCGGGTGAGCCGTCGAGCGGGACGCCGATGATCGGCTTCGACGGGCGCCCGTCCTGGCCGAGGACGGCGCCGCCGTACTGGCCGTGGTTCGACTCGATCCGGCCGATGCCGGCGAGCGTGGCCCACGAGATCTTGCAGCCGGGCTGCATTTGACGCATCGCCAGTTCGGCGTTGCCGTAGGCGAGCAGCGCGCGGGCCGGGATGCCGGTGGCCTGCGCCGCCCGCTCGGTCCACGCGGCCAGCGGATCCTTGCCCGGTTTCGGCTGCGCCTGCTGCGGCACGGTCTGCTGGGCCGCGCCGCCGGCGGGGGTGGCGTTGACCGGGGCGATCGACCCCGGCCGGACGTCCGCCGCCTTGACCTGCAGGGCGGGGATCTCCATCGTCGTCGGGCTCGCGACCGGGGCGGACGCCTTGGTCACCAGCCAGATTCCTCCCCCGGCGAGGCCGAGCACGGCCAGCACGATCACCAGCCTGCCGAGGACGGCGGCGCCCACCCCGCGGCGTGGCGGAGTGGGCGTGGCCGGGTCGGCGACGAGCTCGTCGTTTTCCGGGGTGGTGCGCACGAAGCGAGTCCTCCAGCGTGGGCGGCGATCACGACCGATGCTCGAACAACGAGCCCGCGCAGGTTAGCGTTACGCGGTCTTCGAGATCGTCCTTGCCACGCCGGTTCACCCGCGCGTGCGAGAAGTTCTCATCAGGCGGACTTCTGTTGCCTCGCCAGCCGCGCGACGCACCAGGCCGGGGCGCTGCCGCGGCGAAGGTGCTGCAAGACGGTCATCGGGCCGAGACGACGGCTCAGGTCGGACGGGGCGAGCCCGGCCGCGCGGTAGTCGAGCGCGCGCTGGTCGAGCGGGCTGAGTCCGGCGTCCCACCAGGCTTCGGCCTCGGCGACGCCGCCCACCATCTGCCACCAGCCGGCGGCCGCGACGAGCAGGTCCTGTGGGACCTCGGGGAGGCGGCTGCGCATCGCGTCGACGTAGCCGGGATCGGCTGCCTCGACCGGCGCCCAGCGGGCCTGGCCGGACTGCTGGCGCTGGCCGGGGATCCCGGGCGCCTGACGGGGCACATCGGCGAGCCACGCCGACGCGATCCGGTCGACCTCCTGCTCCTCGGGGGTTTGCTCGCGCTCGGCGGCCCACTGCCGGATCAACGCATCGACTCCGGGATCTCCGGTCATCCCTGCCTCCTCATGATTCCCCGACTGACAAGTCCTGACTTACTTGCCCGGCTGAATGTTCCGCTTTCAGCCCTGAGGCTTGCACCTGCGGAAACTCTTCGCCCAGGAGACCGGCTCCGGCGCCTGGAGAACCAACCGATCACGCAATGTGAGCACCGTAGGGGCGCGGAGGTCTTTTCCGCCAGAGCTGGATGGGCACGAATTCGTCGACCAGCGGGTTTTCGGGGCCAATCCACTCGGATGGTCGAGTCGCCCGACCGAAATCTGGGACGGGTGACACTGAGTGATATCCCCAGGTGGCCGCGCAGAGTGAACACCGGTGTCAGCAGGGACACCGGTGCGGGGACGCAAAGGTCAGGAGAAGACGCTTCGCACGAACGTCACGATGGCTTCGGCTCCGGACCGAAGCCAGCCGAGAGCGGTGTGGACAGCGTCGGCGGACTGGGTCGGCCTGCTGATCAGAAAGAAGAGCACGAGCGCGACAACAGCGATCACAACGAATTTCTTCAAGCCGGGCGACATGGCTCCATCCCATCACACCGTAGTGTCCAGACGATGACTCCGCGCGCACTGCGGACTTTGTCACCACTTTAAGGAGATTCGGGCCCCGCTGCCCACCCTGCCCACCCGGATTCGTCCCAGGGAGCGATCGATGAGCGAAAATGTCCTCGTCCACCGGGACGGACCAGTGACGACGATCACACTGAACCGGCCCGAAGCCCGCAACGCGGTCGACGGTCCGACCGCGTCCGCGCTGGCCGACGCGTTCCGCGCCTTCGACGCCGATCCCGAAGCGGCCGTCGCCGTCCTCACCGGTTCGGGTGACGCTTTCTGCGCCGGAGCCGATCTGAAGGCCATCGGCACCGACCGCGCCAACGCGCTCAGCCCGGCGGGTGACGGGCCGATGGGGCCGACGCGGATGGCGTTGTCGAAGCCGGTGATCGCCGCGGTCCACGGGCACGCCGTCGCGGGTGGCCTGGAACTGGCGCTGTGGTGCGATCTACGGGTCGCTGACAGCACGGCCGTCTTCGGGGTGTTCTGCCGCCGCTGGGGCGTTCCGCTGATCGACGGCGGCACGGTGCGCCTGCCCCGGCTGATCGGGCACTCACGCGCGATGGACTTGATCCTCACCGGCCGCGCGGTCGATGCCGGCGAGGCGCTCGCGATCGGGCTGGCGAACCGGGTCGTACCCGACGGCGAGGCGCTGACGGCCGCACAGGCACTGGCGCGCGAGCTGGCCGCCTTCCCGCAGTCCTGCCTGCGTGCCGACCGACGGTCCGCGTACGGCCAGTACGGGCTCACCGAAGAGGAAGCCGTCCGGGCCGAGTTCTCGAACGCGCTGATCAGCGGCGGGCTCGCCGAGGAGGCCGTCGAAGGGGCAGGCCGGTTCAGCGGCGGCGCGGGGCGTCACGGCACCTTCGAGAACCACGCGTCCTAATCTCTCAAAAATGGACGAGTCCGGAGTCGCACTCAGACCGGTGCGCGAAGCAGACCTGCCGACGCTCGAAGCACTGACGAACGATCCGGCGGCCTCCGGGCCGTTCGAATGGCACGGCTGGCACGACCCCGGCTTCCTGCACCGCCGCTGGACCGAGACCGGCATGCTCGCGGCGGACAACGGGATGCTGATGATCGTGCTCGACGACCAGCGCCTCGGATTCGTCTCCTGGCACAAGACCAGGACCGGGGCGACGTCCTACTGCTGGAACGCCGGCCTGATGCTGATCCCCGAGGCCCGCGGGCACGGTTACGGGACGACGGCGCAGCGGCTGCTCGCCCGGTACCTCTTCGCGCACACGCAGATGAACCGGGTCGAGGCGACCACGGAAGCGGGCAACGCCGCGGAGCAGCGATCCCTGACGAAGGCGGGTTTCACCAAGGAGGGTGTGCTGCGCGGCTACGGGTTCCGGGACGGGGCCTGGCGCGACCACATCCTCTACTCGATGGTGCGGTCCGATCTGGACCCCGCCCCGGAACCCGGCGAGTGAGGGGCAAGGCAATCGTGGCGTGGTGCCCGGGCTCGCTGTGACCGGCTTGTTCGCGGGGTTGGCGGCCAGCGCGAAGGCGTGACTCGCGTGCTCAAGCACGCGAGTTACCCCTTCAAGCACGCGAGTCACGCCTTCAAGCACGCGAGTTTCGGCTCTAAGCACGCGAGTGCGGTGCCGCGCCACCCTAGGCACCAACTCACCCGAAGGCGCAACCTTTGCCTTACGCCCGGCTAAGCGATCGTGCCCGCTGCCTTCAGCCGCTCGATCCCCTCGGCGTCCACGCCGAGTTCCGCGAGGACGTCGGCGGTGTCACCGCCCTTGGGACGCGGCGGTTCGGGTGTCTCCGCCGGGGTCCGGTCGAACCTCGGCGCCGGCGCGGGCTGCACCACACCGCCGATGTCGACGAACGTCCCGCGCGCGACGTTGTGCGGATGCGACGGCGCCTCCCCCGGCGCGAGCACCGGCGTCAGGCACGCGTCGGTACCTTCGGCCTTCGCGACCAGTTCGTCGCGAGTGTGCTTCGCGACGGCTTCGGCGACGATCTTGCGCAGCTTCGGCCATTCGTTCTTGTCGACGTGCACCGGCGTCTCGTCCGGGTCGAGCCCGAGCACCTTCACCAGGTCGCCCCAGAACCGCATCTCGATCGCGCCGATGGCGACGTACTTGCCGTCGGCGGTCTCGTAGGTGTCGTAGAACGGCGCGCCGCCGTCGAGCATGTTCTCGCCACGCCCGCCCGGCCAGAGCCCGGTGTTCAGCAGCCCGTGCAGGCTGGTGGTCAGCAGGGCCGCGCCGTCCACCATGGCGGCGTCGACGACCTGTCCCTTGCCGGACGACTGGCGTTCGAACAGTGCCGCCAGCACACCCATCGCGAGCAGCAGGCCACCGCCGCCGAAGTCGCCGACGAGGTTGAGCGGCACCACCGGCCGCTGTCCCGCGTGCCCGATCGGTTCGAGCGCGCCGGAGATGCCGATGTAGTTGATGTCGTGTCCGGCGACGGTCGCCAGCGGGCCGTCCTGGCCGTAGCCGGTCATCCGGCCGTAGACCAGCCGCGGGTTGCGGGCGTGGACCTGCTCCGGCCCGATGCCCATCCGCTCGGCCACCCCCGGCCGGAATCCCTCGATGAGGACGTCGGCCTCGTCGGCGAGTTTCAGCACCAGTTCGACCCCCTCGGGGGTCTTGGTGTTGATCCCGATCGACCGCCTGCCGCGGGCGAGCGGATCGTTCGGGAAGCTGATGACGTCGTTGCCCGGGGTAGCCCGGTCGATCCGGACGACTTCCGCGCCGAGATCGGCGAGGATCGTGCAGGCGAACGGCGCCGGGGCGAGCCCGGCCAGTTCGACGACCTTGAGCCCGCTCAGCGGCCCAGCCTTCATCGCCACGTCCTTTCCTGGTACGGCAACGATTGTCAGAGTGTGCGGGAGATGATTTCCTTCATGATCTCACTGGTGCCACCGAAGATCCGGGAGATCCGGATGTCGGCCCACGCCCGTGCGATCGGGTACTCGGTCATATAGCCGTAGCCGCCGAACAGCTGCAGGCAGTCGTCGACGACCTTGTTGACCCGCTCGGTGGTCCACAGTTTCGCCATCGCCGCGCCCTGCACGTCGAGTTCCTTGCGCAGATGCCGCTCGATGCACTGGTCGAGGTACGCGCGGGAAACCGCGGCCTCGGTGGCGGCCTCGGCGAGTTTGAACTTCGTGTTCTGAAAGTTGTAGATCGGGCGGCCGAACGCCTGGCGATCCTTGGTGTAGGCGATGGTCTGGTCGATCGCGGCCTCCATCCCGGCGACCGCGGTGACGGCGATGATCAGCCGTTCCTGCGGAAGCTGCTGCATCAGCTGGATGAAACCGAGGCCTTCCTTGTCACCGAGGAGGTTCGCGACGGGCACGCGGACGTCGTCGAAGTTCAGCTCGGCGGTGTCCTGGCCCTTGAGCCCGATCTTGTCGAGGACGCGGCCGCGGCTGAAGCCGGGGGTGTCGGTCTCGACGGCGATCAGCGAGACACCCTGCGCACCCGCGTCCGGGTCGGTCTTCACCGCGACGACGACGAGGTCGGCGTGGAAACCGTTGGTGATGAACGTCTTCGCGCCGTTGATCACGTAGTGGTCGCCGTCGCGTACCGCGCGGGCCTTGATGCCCTGCAGGTCCGATCCCGTGCCGGGCTCGGTCATCGCGACGGCGCCGACCATCGCGCCGGACGCGAATTTCGGCAGCCACTCCCGTTTCTTCTCTTCGGTCGCGTACTCCAGCAGGTAGTGCGCGACAATTCCATTGTGGACGGTGACGCCCCACGCGCTGTCGCCGGAACGGGCCTGCTCCTCGTACAGCACGGCCTCGTGGGCGAAGGTGCCGCCGCCACCGCCGTACTCCTCCGGGATGGACAGGGCCAGCAGGCCGACGTCGCCCGCCTTCGTCCACAGCTCCCGGTCGACCTTCTTGTCGGCCGCCCAGCGTTCCTGGTTCGGTGCGAGTTCCTTCTGGCAGAAGGTCCGGGCGAGGTCCCGGAGGTCTTCGAGCTCCGTCGTGCTCCACGAGCTCTTCTGGATCTGCAAGGGCACGGCCAACGCCTCCTGAGGACGACCTGGAAAACATGACGCTTAGGATGTAAGTTCCAAGCGGAATGTACATCCGTACCGAGCTGCACGTAAAGGGGGTACCGGTCCGGTGAGCGTGATCGGCAGAACCCACCGCACGCAGGCCGAGCGCCGGGAACAGACCCGGGCCGCCCTGCTCGACGCGACCATCGGCTGCCTGGTCGACCTCGGCTACGCGCGTACCTCGGTCCAGGAGATCTGCGCCCGCGCCGGTGTCTCGAAGGGCGCCGTGCAGCACCACTTCTCCGCGAAGGCCGAGTTGATGGCGGCCGCCGTCGAGCATCTGACCGAGAAGCTGCGCGGGCGGCTCGCGGAGTCGATCTCCGCCCTCCCCGGTGGCGCCTCGGGGGTCGCGGCGGCGATCGACCTGCTGTGGGAGGGTTACTCCGGCACGTTGTCCACGGCCGCCACCGAACTGTGGGTCGCGGCCAGGACCGATCCCGAACTACGCGAGGCCATCCGCCCGGTCGACAAGGCGCTGGGCCGTTCGACACTGGAACACATCACGGCGATCGCCGGCGACCTGCCGAAGGAAAGGGCGGAAATCCTGTTCTGGCTCACGGTGAACCTCACGCGCGGTCTCGCGCTGGACGCGGAGCTCGGCGGCGATCCCCAGCGACGTCGTCAATTGCTGGACGAATGGAAGCGCGTCGCGGTGCTGCTTTACCAGGACGCCTCGACGTAAGCTCCCGCCATGGGGAGATCGACGGCGTTCGCCGCACTGACCACGGCCATCCTTCTGCTCACCGGATGCACGGCCGAGCCTCCCGCGAGCACGTCGTCGTCCACGTTGGCGTCCACGCCGCCTTCAGGACCCTTGACGCTGCGCGAAGCACTCGGCGATCCCACGACCGCAGACTTCTGCGGCCTCCTCGATTTCGCCGAGATCGCGAAAACCCATCCGCTGGTCGGGGAACCGGTGATCGGCATGGGTGCCTGCTCGTTCCGGACCGAGGTCGCGGGATCACCCGCCTTGATCAGTTTCGGCTTTCCGGAAGACCGGGCGAAGGAACGCCTCACCGGCGCCACCCCGGTTCCCGAACAGGCGCTCCCTCGCGGCCTGCGGATGCTCCGCTCGGATCTGCGAGGCCAGCCCCTTCTCCACCTTCTTTTCACCGACGACGCCACCCTGCGGGTCGGCACGTACTACGAACGCCGTGAATCCCGGGAAGCCGTCGGCCCCGCATTGCTGGACGTGGTGACGAAAGCCGCCGAAGCCGCCGCCCGGTCGCTCGCGGCGGGCAAGCAGGCCGCGCATCTCGACTACCGCGACCGATCACTGGCCCGGCTGGACGCCTGCTCCGCCCTGTGGTCCGACGGCGAGATCTCCGAGCGGCTTGGCGCGACGGTCGCCGGGAAGGGTGATTTGTCCAAGCACCACTGCGTTTGGGGTGAACAGAACGCGGAACGGCTCGTCCGGCTGGAATTCGGCCTCGGCCCGCATCCGAAGGCCACGACGGGGGTGCGCGAGGAGACGTTGAGCGGGCGCGAATCGTTCGTCCAGGAGGTTTCCGGTGGCTGCACGGTGCTCACCGGCCACATCGGCGGCCCGGATCCGGGCAGGAACCAGGTCGAGCACGTGGTCCTCGCTGTGCAGGCACCGAACGCGTGCGACGTCGCCAGGGCACTGGCGAACAGTGCCTGGCCGAAACTCCCCACTTAGCACGCGCGAAAGCGGATGACCAGAGCACAGGTGACACTTATTTAAGTGGCCGATTCGTGGTGAAATTCCTTGCTGGACAACAGAACCGGCGGAAAGGCCGACCATGAACGCGCCGCAGCAGCAGCCGTACCAACAGACTGGCCCGTTCAGCGTAGTCCAGCCATCCCAAGCTCCCGTCGCGGCGCCACGGCCACCGTCGGACGCCCGGCTCCCTCGGTTGTTCGCCGCGATGATGGGCGTTTTCGCCGCGCTCCTGGTGATCGTGGCGACTTTTCTTCCGCAGTCGACCTACGAACAGCTCTCCGACGGCAAGTCGGTGTCGAAGTTCGCCGAGACCGGCTGGACGAGGTCGTTCGACATCGAGCCGACGCCGGAGGAGAAGGAGTTCTACGACAAGACCCACGTCGCCCGGTACGGCATCCCGCTGTCCGCCGCGGCGCTGCTGCTGATTGCGGGTGCCACGGTCGGTTTCGCCTCCTACCGGCGGAGTTCGGCATCACCGGCGGCGACCACGTCGAGGACACTGCTGATCGCCGGTGGGGCGGGGACCGCGTTCGGCGTCTGGATGTTCGGCATGGACGTCTCGGCGAGTTTGAGCTTCGGCCAGGACACCGGCCGGTTCACCTCGCGTTACGGCACCGGGAGCGGGTTCTGGATCCTGCTGGCTGGCGGGCTGGTGGCCTTGCTCACCATCGGGCTGGCGATCGTGGCGAACAAACGTGAACCCGGGCCGCCCCGGCAGGTCCCCTATCCGGCGCCTTACAACCCTTACGCTCCCGGCGTCCCTCAGCAGCAGTATCCGCAGCCTCAGCAGTACGCGCCACAGCTTCCGACGCCACCCTCGGGCTCCGCGTTGCAACAGCAGGACATCCTTCGCCCGTCACCCGGCAACCCGCCCCAACCCGGCAATATGTGAAACTTATTCATGTCAGCGGTGGACAGTCTCCATACCGGCAGTATGCTGTACTCGTCGGTAACACCTGGGCTCTGCGTGGCGCCTCCCGGCTCCGCGCGGCACTGAACGGAGACGGCATGACGAGCACGACACCGGCGAGCACGGGCCACACCGAAGATCCGGCCACCATCGGCGGCATCCCCGGCGCACCGGCCGCGGCCAGGGCGGAACGGCTCGTGCGGCGGGTCGTGGGCGGCAAGGACTCGGCGCCGGTCCGGATGCGCGCGCCGTTCACCGGGCTGCCGATCGCGACTCTCCCCCAGGCCACCGACGCCGACGTCCGCACCGTATTCGACCAGGCCCGCGAAGCGCAGCGCTCGTGGGCCGAGCGGCCGGTCGAGGACCGGCAGCGCATCCTGATCCGCCTGCACGACCTCGTCCTCAAACGTCAGGAAGAGGCGCTCGACCTCGTGCAGGTCGAGGCGGGCAAAGCACGGATGGACGCCTTCGACGAGGTCAGCGCCACCGCTCTGGTCGCCGCCTACTACGGCAAGCACAGCGCGAAGTTCCTTTCGCCGCGCCGCGCCGCCGGCCTGATCCCGGTGCTGACGAAGGTCGGCGAGATCCGGCATCCCAAGGGCGTCGTCGGGATCATCTCGCCGTGGAACTACCCGCTCGCGCTCACCGCGATGGACGTCCTGCCCGCACTCGCGGCGGGCAACGCCGTCGTGCAGAAGCCGGACAACCAGACCGCGCTCTCCGCGCTGTGGCTGCAGGAGCTCGCCGAGGAGGCCGGGCTGCCCGCCGGTGTCTGGCAGATCGTGCTCGGCCGCGGCTCACGGATCGGTGACGCGCTGGTCGAGGAGTCGGATTACCTGTGCTTCACCGGCTCGACGCCGACAGGCAAGGGGCTCGCCGCGAAGGTGGCGGAGCGGCTAACGAGCTACTCGCTGGAACTCGGCGGCAAGAACCCGATGATCGTGCTGCCCGACGCGGACATCGCCAAAACCGCCACCGGTGCGGTGACCGCGTGCTTCTCCTCCGCGGGCCAGCTGTGCGTCTCGGTCGAGCGGATCTACGTCCACGAGTCCATCCGCGAGGAGTTCACGCGCGCCTTCGTCGCCAAGACGGCGGCGGTCCGCCTCGGCGGCGCGCTCGACTACCGGGCACAGATGGGTTCGCTGACGTCGGAGGACCAGCTGGCGTCGGTTTCGGCGCATGTCGAGGACGCCCGGTCCCAGGGCGCGACCGTGCTCACCGGCGGAAAAGCCCGGCCCGACCTCGGCCCGCTGTTCTATGAGCCGACCGTGCTCACCGACGTCACCGAAGACGTGAAGCTGTTCGCCGAGGAGACCTTTGGGCCCGTCGTGTCGATCTACGGCTACACCGACGTCACCGAAGCGATCGAGCGCGCCAACGACACCCGGTTCGGGCTGAACGCGAGCGTATGGTCACGCAACGGCCGCGCGGGCTGGGAGGTCGCGGCGCGGCTGAAGGCCGGGACGGTCAACGTCAACGAAGGTTTCGCGGCGACATTCGGGACCGTGGGACTGCCGATGGGCGGGATGAAGGAGTCCGGCGTCGGACGGCGTAACGGTGCCGAAGGGCTGCTGAAGTACACCGAGGCGCAGGCGATCGCGCTCCAGCGCGGGATGCCGCTGCGCCCCGGCCGCGGAATCCCGCCGAAGCTGTGGGCCCGGATCCTGAGCACGAGCCTGAAGGCCCTTCGCCGCCTTCCGCGCCGCTGACGCTCGCCGCTCGCCGCAATTATTTCTCTATTGAGGGGGAAGACAAAGGTGGCGTGGTGTCTGGGCTCGCTGTGACCGACTTGTTCACGGGGTCGGCGGCCAGGCAGGGCGAAGGCGTGACTCGCGTGCTCAAGGACGTAACTCGCGTGCTTGAAGGCGTAACTCGCGTGCTTGAGCACGCAACTCGCGTGCTTGAAGAGGGATCTCACTTGCTGGACGCCGAACTCAAGAGTTGCGGTCCTTGCACACGCAAGTACCGCAACTAGAGGACTAAACGCGGTCAGGAAGCGCTTGGCGCGGCCAGGAGGCCTCGGTCGTAGGCGATGGCGACGGCTTCCGCCCGGCGGCTCGCCCCGAGCTTCGCCATCACGCGTGAGAGGTGGACGCTCACCGTCTTCTCGCTGATGTACAGCTCGTCGCCGACTTGCCGGTTGGTCCGGCCGAGCGCGACGCGCTCCAGCACGTCCCGTTCGCGGTCGGTGAGTGGATCGACGACGTCGCGCCGTGGGGCCGCGGGCTCCCCTGGCAGTTCGACACGCGCCCGGTGGCTCAGGTCCCGGACGGCTTCCCGCAGCGGGCAGGCACCCAGCTTGTCGGCCACAGCGTACGCGGCCAGCAGCTCCGACGCGGCTAGCGCGGTGTCGCCGTCGGAGGCCAGCAAGGCCTTGGCGTGTTGCAGACGGCACATCGCCTGCTCGTACACCGCGCCGTACCCGAACGCCTCCACCGCCTTCGCCCACAACGCCGGTTCACCCGCCCCGCGCAGGCAGCTGCCGAGCGCCTCCAACCGGGCGAGCCACGCCAGTGCCTCCGGGCCGAGCGACACCGAACGCGGGATGCCGTGTTCAGCGCAGCGGCGTCCGTGGGCGAGCATCTTCTCACCCGATTCCACCGCGGCCTCAATGGTCGCTTGATCCCCGCGGACCCGGGCTTCGGCGGCCTGCGCGACGGCGGCGGCGAGGCCGTGCACGCTGATCCGGATCCCGCCGAGCATCGCGGGTTCGGTCTCTTCGAGCCAGTCGATCAGCTCGTGGGCCTGCCGCACCGCGCCCGCGTGGTCACGGCGCCACGTCGCGAGCTGGATGGCCGCGTCACCGGCCGCCAGCGCGATCGACACGTCCGTGCTCCAGTGCTGCCGCAGGCCGGGCAGGATCTTGTCCGCGTCCTCGAACCGGCCCCACGCGATGACGAACTGCGCCCAGATGCCCAGGAACCGGGCGGCGACGACACTCGAAACGCCGCGGCCCGCGCGGCCGGCGTCGTCGTCATCCGGCCAGTCCCCGCTGACATACCGCAGCGTGAGGTGTTTGGTCCGCAGTTCGATGCCGAACGAACTCCAGGTCAGCCCGGATTCCTCGGCCCGTTTGATCCCCTTGGCGTAGTACTTCAGCGCGGAATGGATCTCGGCGCGGTCGTCGTAGCTGAGCCCGAGGAAGTGCAGCGCCCGGAGTTCGCCGTTGAGCGCCCCCGAATCGCGGGCCTTCCGCTCGGCCTGCCGCAGCCGTTCCCTTGCTTCCTCGATGTCGCCCGCCGAATCGGCCAGCGTGCCGAGCGAGACCAGCGCGGCCGCCTCCGCCCCTCCCGCGCCGACGGCCCTGGCGTCGGCGACAGCGGCGAGTGCGCACTTCAGCGCCTCCTCGTGCCTGTCGATCAAGCGCAGGATGCCTGCCCTCGTCGCGAGCACCCAGGCCCGCGCGGAGCTCGCCTCGGTGTGTTCCACCAGCCCCCAGGCCCGGTCGATGGCCTCGACGACCTCGTCCAACGTGCCGTCCACCGAAAGCAGTGCCTCCGCGTGACGGCGCCACACCTTGGCGGAACGCTCGTTCCCGGTGTCCGGACCGAGCGCCTCCGTCGCGGACCGCGAATAGGCGACCGCCCGCTCGGGCTCACCCGACGTGCTCGCGAAGTACGAAGCCTCGTGCAGGAGCCGGAGTTCGTCGACATCCGACGGCCGGTCCTGCGGTGGCACCGCGTCCCAGATGGACAGTGCCTGCTCGACGTGCCGCAGCGCCGCGCCGGGCGCGCCCAGCTTCTCGGCCTCGTCCATCGCACGCAGCAACGCCGCGAGCGCGGTGACGAAGTCCTTGCTCTCCAGGCTGTGGTGCGCGAGCCGCGCGTCCTGCCCTCGGCCCTGCGTCCGCGTGCGGATCCGCACCGCGTACGCCGCGTGCATGCGCACCCGCTCCCCCGGCAAGAGGTCGCCGTAGACCGCTTCCTGCAACAAGGCGTGGCGGAAGGCGTAAAAACCGTTCTCGATCACCAGGACGTGGTGCTGCACCGCTTCACGCAGGGCCTCGTCGAGTTCGAGTTCGGCCAGCCCGGAGATCTCGGCGAGCGCGGCGTGCGCCACCGCGTCGTTGGCGACCGAGACCGTACGCACCACCCGTCGCGCGATGGGCGACAGCTGCTCCAGCCGCGCGAGGAGTACGTCGGCGAGCCCGGAGGGAAGATCACGACAGTCCTTCGCGGACGCGAGCAGCTCCTCGACGAAGAAGGGATTGCCCTCGGACCGGGCGACGATGTCGGCGATCATGTCCTGGCCGATCGGCTCGTCGGCCAGCGCCTCGACAAACGCGCGCGCGTCCTCGGCCCCGAACGGTTTGACCTCGACGCGTTCGACCGCGCCCAGCCGCACCACCTCGGACAGCAGGGCCCGCAGCGGATGCCGCCGGTGGACGTCCTCCTCGCGATAGCTCGCCACCACCAGCAACCGCTGGGTGCGCAGCCTCGTCAGCAGGAAGGACAGCAGGTTCCGGGTCGATCCGTCGGCCCAGTGCAGATCCTCCAGCAGGATCGCCACCGGACGGCGCAGCGCGATGGCGGTCAGCACCCCCAGTACCGCGTCGAACAGCTGGAGCTGGCCAAGGTCCTGTTCGGGCCGGAGCCGTTCCGTCGACACCCGTTCGCTCGCGGTGAGCTGACCGTCTTCGATGGCGGGGAAGTCCTCCGCCTGCTGCATCTGCGGCAAGAGCCTGCCCAGCGCGGGCCGGGCACGGACCGCGGCGGTGACCGCGGGATCCGACGTCGTCGCCAAAGGCGCCAGTGCCTCGGCGAACGGAAGATAAGGAAGGCCGCCCTCACGGACGTCGATACAGCGCCCCGTGAGCACGAGGGCGCCGGCGCCGGCGGTGTATTCGCCGAGCGCGGTGAGCAGCCGGGTCTTGCCGACGCCGGCATCACCGGAGAGCAGCACCGCACCGGCCTCGGCCCGTTCTGCACGGGCGAAGGCGGCGCGGAGCTGCCGCATCTCCTGAGTGCGGGCGACGATCGGGATTCCGGAGCCAAGACGGGGCACGAGGTGCATTCTTGCCTACCGGGCCGACAACTTCGCCTGTGTTTTCACCGAGAGCTTCATCGCACTCGGCCTCTACCGGGTGATCTCACCGCTGCGAGCGGGCAGCTGCCCGGTCTCACGGCGCTGCTGGGCGGGCACCTGGACCTCGGCGCGCTGCGCGCGGATCCGTTTGCTCACCCGGCGGGCCCTGTCGACCCACACGCTGCGACCGGCCTTGAGCAGCTGCTCGGTCCGGTAGTCCACTTCGGCCTGTACTCCGACGAGTAGGGCGTCGCTGCTGTTCATCGCTGTTTCCCCTTAGGAACTCACTACCTGGTTTGGTAGTGACCAGATTCGTCCTGAGGGGTGCCCTCCGGCATCGGGTGATCACCTACACCCGGACATGGTTCGACCCCTTACTCCCGCCCATCCCCTGCTCGGGGGGCGTAAGGGGTCGAGTTCCAGCGTCGTCCGGTGCCAGTTCAGCGTCGTTCAGCCCAGGACTGGGCCACCCGCGCGCACGGCGCCGAGCAGCCCGGACCAAGCGTGCGGTGAAAGGCGGAAGGCACCTCCTTCAGGGTCCTTCGAATCCCTCAGTGCGGCGCCGGTACCGGTGAAGGCGACCTCGACGCAGTCGTTGCCGCCCCCGCTGTGGCTGCTCTTGCGCCACCGGGCCTGGGAAAGATCATCGTTGGGCGTCATGCTCCCCACTCCTTTACTCGTGTCCGGGGACTTCGAGCACACCTAAAACGCCCGAGTCCCGATAATGCGGTCTGTCCGGCAGGGCCGCCTGTTCGGCGAACCTTCCGGCGGCCTCGGCGATCACCTCGACCGAGTCGTCCGGCTTCAACGCGGCGGCGCGGAGATGGTCGAACATCAACGCGTATCGCCGGACGTCCGGGGGTTCCTCCAGGTACAGCCCACTGGAGGTGCTGTCGACGTAGACCACGTCGGTGTCGGCCAGTTCGGGGAAGCCCATGATGAGGAACGGACCCTCCATCCCGGGATGGGCACCCGCGCCGAACGGCACGACCTGGACCGTCACGTTGGGCTGGGCGGCCATGGCGACCATCCGGTACAGCTGTTCCGCCATCACCTCGGCCCCGTCGATCGTGCGGTGCAGGACCGCCTCGTCGATCACGGTCCAGTACTCCGGCGGCGACGGATCCGTCAGCAGCTCCTGCCGCGCCATCCTCGCCGCCACCCTGCGCCTGATCTCGGCGTCTTCCGCGTCGGGCCGCATCGCCCTGATCACGGCCTTGGCATAGCGTTCGGTCTGCAACAAACCCGGCACCAGCAGTGCCTGGAACGCCCGCAGCGAACTCGCGTCCGCCTCCAAACCGACGAAAGTGCCGGTGAACACCTCGTTATACGCGTGCCACCAGCCGCGTTTGCGGGCTTCCCTGGCCAGCTGGACGAGTGCCTCCTGCTCGTCGCCCGCGATGCCGTACAACTCGAGCATGTCGCGCGCGTCGCGCGGGGTGACGCCGACGTGCCCGGTTTCGATGCGGCTGACCTTCGACGCCGAGCATTCGAGCTTCTCGCTCACCTCGTCGATGGTGAGGTCCGCAGCCTCGCGCAACCGCCTCAATTCACTCGCCAGTCTCCGGCGGCGCACGGTGGGTCCCTGACCCCTCGTCATCACGGCACCTCCACAGGCTGTCCGAGCAACACCGATCGCGACGCGGCGAGGAGAACAGTGTTCAGGAAACCTCGCTCGAAGCACATCTAACCAGCCCCGGACACATTCGGTGAGATGATCACCCGACCATTTCCCGACACGTCCGGACTTTCATCCTGCAATTTGCAGATTGCCGTTGTAGGTTGAGCATTGTGCAACGCGGTACGTCTCGTCCTCATCGGCGGCGGCGGATCCGCTCGCGGCACGGGCGCGGGGCCGCGAGCTGCACCGATGGGCTTCCGCAAGGATACCCGTCGCAGCCGGATCAACCCGGTGCAGGGCCGGAGCCGTCCCCCGATCGGTTCCGGCCCTCCCTTTATGTCCCAGTCAATGCGTAATACTTTGGCACCAGAGGTTAATGCATTTACCATTCCCTCTAAAGGGTGGGCAAGGCACCTCTTCGATGCGGAACGTCACCGTTCACACCACGCGAAGAAGGCCTTCCTGCACGACAGTCGCGATGTGCGTTCCATCCGCGGCGAAGAACCGGCCGGTGGCCAGCCCCCGCGCACCCGAGGCCGTCGGCGACGCGCTGTCGTAGAGGAACCATTCGTCGGCGCGGAACGGGCGATGGAACCAGAGCGCGTGGTCGAGGCTCGCGCCGATCACCTTGTCGAGGTCCCAGTAGACGCCGTGGCGCGCCAGCACCGAATCCAGGAGCGTCATGTCGGAGGCGTAGGTCAGCACGCAGACGTGCAGCAGCTGCTGATCCGGGAGCTTGCCGTCGGCCCGCATCCAGACCTGGTTGCGTGCGGGGAGCTCGCCGGACTGCCGCGTCACCCACGGCGGGTCGTTGACGTAACGGAGATCGATCGGGCGCGGCCGGTCGTGGTGGCCGATGAAGTAGCCCTCGGCCCGCTCCTGCAACGTCGGGAGCGACTCGGGGTCCGGTACGTCCGGCATGCCCTCGGAGTGCTCGATGCCGCCTTCGTCCTTCTGGAACGACGCGGACAGCGAGAAAATCGCCTTGCCGTGCTGGATGCCCACGACCCGGCGAGTGGTGAAGGACCGGCCGTCGCGGATGCGGTCGACCTCGTAGACGATCGGGACACTCGGGTCGCCGCCGCGGATGAAGTACGCGTGCAGCGAGTGGACCTTCCGCTCCTCGGGCACGGTGCGCCCGGCGGCGACCAGCGCCTGCCCCGCGACCTGCCCGCCGAACACCCGCACCGGCGAATGAGCCGGTGAGACGCCGCGGAAGATGTTCTCCTCGATCTTCTCCAAGTCCAGCAACGCGACCAGCCGGTCGAGCACCGGCTGACCGCCGGTCCCGCCGGAGTTGTCGAATCCGGCCGCGGCCTCCCTGGCCATCTCAGTCATGTAGCGAAGCCTAGGTGGTGAAGGCGCACGGGGCCTCCGTGAGGCTGGACGTTTGTCGCGAAGGCCACCTTCGGGATGCCAAGTACATGAAGGCCCCCTTCCTTGCGCCTAGGTACGCCTAGGTACAGGAAGGGGGCCTTCATGTACTTGCCTCAAGCCTGCGAAACGTCATGAGGGGTGGCCCGGAGGGGTAAAAACAGAATAATGGGTGCCCCCATAACAACCCGGAGGGCGGGGGGGGGGTGGGGGGGGGGGTGGGGGGTGGGGTGTGG
>NZ_JBFBBY010000153.1:0-16885 GCF_040682875.1 Amycolatopsis sp. NPDC051071
CAAGAGGCTGCTCCAGCGGGTGACTTCAGGATTCGAGGTCCCCCTCCAACGAGAGTTAGAACGACCCAAAACACTCACGACAACTGGACCACCCGCTCACCGCCGCCGCTCACCGCCGCCGCTCACGCCGCCGCCCGCCGCGCCTGCCCGCTCGCCGCCCGCCGCCGCCCGCCCGCCGCTCACGCCGCCGCCCGCCGGTGTTGCGAAAGTGGCTTTCGCAACTCCGTTGGGGCAGTCCCCGCGAGCCAGCGACAGCGCCTGGGAGGCCCGCTCGGTACTCGCGACCAGGCGCTCCACCTTGCTTGGCCCTCAATAAGTACATGAAGGACTCCTTACTTGCGCTCAACGCAAGTAAGGAGTCCTTCATGTACTTCGCCGCACTAAAGAACGCTACGCATCGTGAAAGGACCTTTCGCGACACATCTCCGGTCAAGATAATTGACGGCTGAACCTACGCCGAAGTCACCCATAGAGTGAATCAAGCAAGTTGGCTCATTACGGAATTGGCGCTAGCACATACGTTCGAATCGAGGTATTGTGGAAGTCGAGCAGGAGATCGGTCCAAAGGGAGGTGATCAGACGCCGGTCGTCTGCAGAACGGCATCCAGGTCGGCCAGCAGCCGGGCCTTCGGGCGGGCGCCGACGTTCGTCCACACCGGACCGCCGTCGCGGAACAGGATCAACGTCGGCAGGGACATGACCTGGTAGTTTCTCGCTGTAAGAGGATTTTCGTCGGAGTTGAGCTTGCGGATGATCAGCGCGCCGGCGCGTTCCTCGGCGATCTCGGCGAGTACCGGCGCGATCATGCGGCAAGGCGGGCACCATTGCGCCCAGAAGTCCACCAGGACGGGCTTGTCCTGGTCCAGGACGAGTTCTTGAAAGGTTTCATCGGTGACTACGGAAAGGGATGACATCAGGATTCCTCTTTTTCCGGCACGACGACACACGGGCCCGGCGGCGTTTTCAGTGCGCCCGCCAATTTGGCCAGCAGGCCTTCCCGTACGTCGTTGAGCCTGGCCAGAAAAGCGTCCACCTCGGCGAGTTTGCGTTGGTAGACCTCGATCGAATCGGCGCACGAGTCGCCGGTCTCGTGACCGGCGCGCAGGCACTCGACGAATGGCCTGGTGTCCTCCAGGCTGAGCCCGACCGCTTGCAGGGTCAGGATCTCGCTGACCAGCCGGTAGTCGTCCTCGTCGTACTCTCGGTACCCGTTCGACGCGCGCCGTGCGTCGAGGAGCCCTTGTGTCTCATAGAAACGCAGCGCGCGGGTGGTGGTTCCGGTACGCGCGGCCAGTTCGCCGATCCGCATGCCTTCGAGCGTAAACCTTGCCCTTGGCGTCAAGGCAAAGACGAGATCCGGGTGAGTGGTTCCGGTACGGTGCCGGACCGGTCGTCGAGCCGGTCAGCCGTCCAGGTCGACCCGGATGGTGAGGAGGTCCGTGCCGACCGCCTGTACGGCGGCGCTGTTGAACCTCGGCAGGGCCTTCAACCGGGCACGGGCGTCGTCGTCCGGCAGCAGGTGCGCCGTGCCGGTATGCCACTGGCCTTTGATCCGGACCCGGACCCGTGGATCGGCTTGGATGTTGCGGACGTACTGCGACTTCTCGCCGAACTCCGACACGATCCAGAACTCGCGGCCCATCCGGCGCCCGCCGATCGGGGTCTGCCGGGGCACGCCGGACTTGCGTCCGGTGGTCTCGATGATCATCTGGCTCGGCAGCCGGACGAGGAGTGGGTTGCCCACGTTCCGCTGGAGCGTCGTGACCACCCGGTGCTTGATCTCGTGAAAGCGCGACATGCGACTCCTCGTACTCGAAGGGGTGGGCAGGCTCGACGGGGGTGGGCAAGGTCAAGGTTGCCCCAAAGCGGTCCGGCGCGACACCGGAGCGCGGCGTTCGCCGGGGTGTTCGATTCCTGCGTGCGGGCGGCGATCAAAGGCAAGCTGACCTGACCTGACCTGACCTGACCTGACCTGACCAGGCCGCAGCCGATGGCCGCGACGGCTCCTTCTCGGACGTGCTCGGCGAGAATGTCGAGCAGGCTCGGCGAGAGTGCCGAGCGGGCCGACGAGTACTGCGATTCCGGAACCCGCGGTTTCGTCGTTCCCCTCAGTAGGCTCGGAACATGGTGAACGAGTCCGACGTGGATCTGGGGGACGGGGCCACACTCCACACGTACGACGCGGGCGGCGACGGTCCGGTGGTGTTCTGGCATCACGGAACGCCGAACATCGGCGCTCCACCGGCACCGCTGTTCCCGGCGGCCGAGCGGCTCGGGCTGAGGTGGGTCTCCTACGACCGGCCCGGCTACGGCGGCTCGACACCTCGGCCAGGCCGGGATGTCGCGTCCGCGGCGTCGGACGTCGAGAAGATCGCCGATGCGCTGAAGATCGAGAGTTTCGCGGTTTTCGGGCATTCGGGCGGCGGACCGCACGCGCTCGCCTGCGCGGCCTCGCTGCCGGAACGGGTCTCGGCGGTGGTCGGTGTCGCGAGTATGGCTCCGTATGGCGTCGACGGTCTCGACTGGTTCGCGGGAATGGGTGCGGCGGGAGTCGCGTCGCTGACGGCCGCTTCGGCCGGACGGGAGGAAAAGGAAAAGCACGAGGCGACGGCCGAGTACGACGCCGAGATGTTCACCGCGGCGGATCACGCGGCCTTGTCGGGCGACTGGAACTGGATTCTCGAGGTCGTCCGTCCCGCTCTCGCAGGCGGGCCGGACGCGCTGATCGATGACGATCTCGCGTATGTCGCGCCTTGGGGGTTCGAACCTTCGGCCATCAGCGCCCCGGTTCTGCTCCTGCACGGTGCCGAAGACCGCATCGCCCCCTTCGGGCATGGAGAGTGGCTTGCCCGGCAGTGCGCCGCGGCGGAGTTGCGCTCGTACCCCGAGGACGGGCACGTCTCGATCCTCCGCCACGCGGAATCCGCTCTCGAGTGGCTGGCCGAACGCGGGTGACCTGCGAGATCGTGCTCGTGCGTCATGCCGAGCCCGTTCCGCCAACGCCGGGGGAACCGGACAACCCGCTGACCGAGTCGGGTACGGCGGCAGCGGAGCGTCTCGCGCGGGAACTCGCCGGGCTGAAACCGACGGCGGTCGTGTCGAGCCAGTACGAGCGAGCGAACGAGACGGCGGCCGAGTCTGCCCGACTGGAAGTCACCCACGCGATGGGAGCTACGAGAGTGGGAGTTACGAGAGTGGGAGCCACGCGAGTGGGATTCAGGTCCGGAGCCGACGCCTGACTACGCGACGCACGCGCTCTACCGGCTGCGTTGGCGGCGCGAAAACGGGCTCGGTCTCCCAGGCCGGAACGCCTAGGCCGAAGGCCGTCCGGCGCCGGCGTAGTCGTCGCCCTTCGAGTGATACGTGTGGATCTGGATCGCCTGGCCCTCGGTGGGCGCGTTGATCATCAGGCCGTTGCCGAGATACAGCCCGACGTGGTGGATCCGCGTCCCCGGGTTCCCGTAGAACACGAGGTCGCCGAGTTTCGGTTCCTGCCCGCCGGGCACCTGCGGCAGTGCCCGGAACTGGCTGTCCGCGGTCCGCGGCAGCCCGACACCGGCCTCGTCGTAGGACGCCTTGGTCAGGCCGGAGCAGTCGAAACCCGCGGCGCCCGCGTCCGGTCCGTTGCCGCCCCAGACATACGGGAGCCCGAGCTGGCCGAGAGCGAACCTGGTCGCCTTGACGGAAGGGCTCGAAGCGCGAGCCGGGTCGAGCGACAAAGTCGCGTACAGCTGCGCGTTGCCAAGGACACGCTGCCGGAACAGTTCGGCTTCGTTGCCCTTGCCGCCCTGGTACCCGGCGATGGCCTTCCACCAGCCGTTGCCGCCGCCGAGGTCGGCTCCCGACGCGCACAGGGCGCGACCGGCGGCGACCGAAGCGGAGTCGGGGTCGGCGAGCGCGGGCTTCTGGATCCCCGGGATCGACGTGCCGTGCTTCTTCCACTGCTGTGCCGAGAGACCGAGAGGATTGTCGCCGCCGCGCCCGTGGTTCGAACCCGCGGCGCCGACACCCGCCAGCGTGACCCAGGACAGGTGACAGTTCGGTTGCTCGGTTCGCAGCGCCAGTTCGCCGTTCGCGTAGCCGATCAGCGCCTTCGCCGGGATGTCGAGCGGCCCGGCGAGCTTGGTGGCCCACTCTTCGAGCGGCCGGACGCCCTTCGGCGTCTCCTGTGCCTTGACCGGGGCGCTGACCTCGAGGACCGAAGGGCCCGCGCCGCCGCCGACGGTGGCCGGGTCCTGGTCTGCCGCCGGGACGGGCACCGGCTGAGTCCCGTCCGCCGGTGCCGGACCGTTGCCGCCCGCGAGCAGCCAGCCCGCCGCCGCGAGCCCGGCGACCAGCGGGAGGGCGACCAGACTCCGCATCGCCACGCCGTGCGCCCACGACTTCTTCTTCGGGCTGGTTTCGGGCGCGCTCGACACGGGTTCGGGATCGGTCACGCCGTCCAGGTTATTGGAGACCACCTCTGCGTAACGAGCGAACGCCTTGCACGTTAGGGGGACTCTCATATTCTGGGCAAATGAGTGAGACGGGAGCGCTCGACGCCGAGCGTCTGAGTGCCGCGCTGTCCGGCCGGTACGCCGCGATCCAGGTCGTGGCGAGCACCGGGTCCACCAACGCCGACCTGCGGGAAGCCGCCGAAAAGGGGGCAGAGGACCGCACCGTGCTGATCGCCGACGAGCAGACGGCGGGCGTCGGCCGCCGTGCCCGGCAATGGTCTTCGCCGAAGGGATCCGGCCTTTACGTCAGTGTGTTGCTGCGTCCGCGCGAGGTCCCGTTCGCCAATCTGGGTTCACTTTCCGTGGTCGCCGGACTGGCGGTGCGGGAGGTCGCCGAGGGCCTGGGTGTCGACGCCGTCCTCAAGTGGCCCAACGACGTCCTCGCCGGGCCGGAGCGCGCCAAATGCGCGGGCATCCTGGCCGAGGCCGTCGCGGGGGACGAGCCGACCGTGGTCCTCGGCATCGGCCTGAACGTGCTGCCGCTGGGGGAGAACGTGCCGGCCGGGCCGGGTGGCCTGCCCGCGACATCGCTGGCGGAGCAGGGGGCGAAAGAGACCGATCGCGGCGAAATCGCCCTTCGCCTGCTCACCGGGTTCGGCGAACTGGAACGCCGCTGGCGGCTCGCCGGCGGATCGCTGGCCGAGGCGGGCCTGATCGGCGACTACCGGCGGCAGTGCGCCACGCTGGGCCAGGACGTCGAGGTCCAGCTGCCCGACGGTTCGGCGCTGACCGGCCGTGCCGCCGACATCGATCCCGCGGGCCAGCTCCAGGTCGACGTTCCCGGTGGTGAGCGGTACACGGTGTTCGCCGGAGATGTCGTCCATGTGCGGCCTGCCCGATCCTGATCCGCGCCTGATCCGGGGTTGTCTCGATTTGCGGTGTCCGGTCTTCCGGCAGGGTCGTTCGCCGGTACGGTGAGCTCACCAGCGCCGAACACACTTTGGGAGCGTCCGTCGTGGCCTATCCGGACGATTTGCTCAGCGAAAACGAGCACGTCGTGGTGCACAGTCACCCGCATTTCAAGATGCTGATCTTCCCCTTCGTCGCGCTGATCGTCACGGTCGGCGTGGGTATTTGGCTGGGAATCCTGGCGAAGGACGCGACGGCCCCCTGGGACCTGATCTCGCTGATCGCGATCGGCGCGGTCGGGCTCGGTCTCGTCGTGTGGCTGTTCCTCGCCCCGTTCGTCCGCTGGCGTACGACGCATTTCATCGTGACCACGGACAGGCTGATCGCCCGCGAGGGGGTGATCAAGCGGACCGGGATCGACATCCCGATGTCGCGGATCAACAGCGTGCAGTTCGAGCACGGCCTGCTGGACCGCGTGTTCGGCTGCGGCACGCTGGTGATCGAGTCCGCTTCGGACGAACCGCTGAAGTTCGACGACATCCCCAAGGTCGAGCGGGTGCACACGGTCATCTACCGCGAAGTCAACGACAACCCGTATGACGACTACGCGCCGCCCGCCGCCACCGGTGGGCCGCAGCAGACCGAGCCGCTTCCTCCGCAAGGCCCGCCGCCGCGCGGGAACAGGCGCCGTTGATGGGCACGCGAGAACTGGGCCTGCCCGATCGCGTCCCGTCCGGCGCGGCGCTGCCGGAGCGGGTGACGATCTGGGAGGTCGGCCCGCGCGACGGCCTGCAGAACGAAAAATCGATCGTGCCGGTCGATGTGAAGCTCGAATTCCTGGGCAGGCTCGCCGATTCCGGGCTGACCACGCTCGAAGCGACGAGTTTCGTGAGCCCGAAATGGGTGCCGCAGCTCGCGGACGCCGAGCAGCTTCTTGCCGGGCTCGTCCGCCGTGAAGGCGTCCGCTATCCGGTACTCGTCCCGAACGAGCGCGGGCTGGACCGGGCGCTGGAGGCCGGGGTTTCGCAGATCGCGATCTTCGCCAGCGCCACCGAGACCTTCGCCAAGAAGAACCTCAACTCCTCCGTCGACGACCAGTTCGCGATGTTCGAGCCGGTCGTCACCCGTGCCATGGCCGAAGGGCTCGACGTCCGCGGGTACGTGTCGATGTGCTTCGGCGACCCGTGGGAGGGCGCCGTCCCGGCCGAGCAGGTCGCCGGCGTCGGCAAACGCCTGCTGGACCTGGGGTGCTCGCAGCTTTCCCTCGGCGACACCATCGGCGTCGCCACGGCGGGCCAGGTCGAGGCGCTGATCGGGCAGTTCTCCGACGTCGGCACCCTCGCCGTGCATTTCCACGACACCTACGGCCAGGCGCTCGCGAACACACTGGCCGCCCTGCGCTGCGGTGTGTCCACTGTGGACTCTTCGGCCGGCGGTCTCGGTGGCTGCCCGTACGCCGAATCGGCCACCGGGAACCTCGCGACCGAGGATCTCGTGTGGATGCTCGACGGTCTCGGCGTCGAAACCGGCGTCGACCTCGACGCACTGGTCGCGACGAGCAAGTGGATGGCAGGGAAGCTGGGCAGGCCGAGTCCGTCGCGGGTGGTCAACGCGCTCGCGGGATGAGGTTCGCCGAACTCACCGAGGACACTTAAGGCGTGTCTGACGAATCTCGTTCGCGGTCTTCGCGCCCAGGCGGCCCCTGAGGCGGTTTCGGGTATCCGCCGACGAGATCACCATTCGGCGATAGGGTCGTACCGCGTCCTGTCCGCTGCCTCCCGCTTCACCGGTGGGGATCGATTCCTTGGGGGAGGTGCGATGACCGATCCGAGCGAGGCCGGTACAGGTCCCATCCGGCTGCCTGTGCAGTACGGAGACGCCGACGCGCCGACGCCGCCTCACGGCCTACGGGCGCCGTACACGCCTTCGCCGTGGCCGCCCGCTGTCGCACCACTGCGAGTGCCTTTCCCGCCCGCTCCGCCGCTCCAGCCCGTCGCGCCGCCGCCGATGGGGGCATTGCGGACCGAGCGGGAGAGCGTGATCGCGCTGTTCCTCGTGCATATGTTCCCGATCGGGCATCTCCCGGTCGCGATGGGGAAACCCGCGCGGCAGTTGCCGCTCCCCGGCGGCGGTTCCGGTCCGCTGGACCATCCCGAAGCGGGCGTGCTGGACGACCTCGAAGCGTTGTCGCATGTCAGCGGCGGGTTCCGGCGATCGCCGACGGCGCCGCCCGCCGTCGCGCCCGAGGCGTTGACCAGGGGACATGATCCGTGGGGTGGAGCGTCCCGGGAGGACTGGGAGCGGCTGTTCACGAACGAAACCGGGTACTTGTGGCCTCCCGGCGAGCTCTTCCCCGAAGGCGGGATCGACGCGGCGACGCCGGTGATGCTCAAAGCCGATACGTATATCGATCGCTTCGGCGACCGGCACGGCCGGGTGTTCGCCGAGGACGCGACCTTGCTCTCGATGCGTTCGCTGCCGCCGGACCAGGCAGGCGGGTACCGGCGCTACCGTGTCGTGCGACCGCTGCCGGTGTGGCGTTCGGTGAACGCCGAATGGTTCGGGCAGCCGGGTGGCGGCGTGCGTTATCGCGCGGTGCTCGGTGCGGATGAGCTCGTCACGCTGGGCTTTCTGGCGGACGTCACGGGGGAGGTTCGGTGAACACGGGGACGATCCTGCGGTGGCTGGCCGCGCTGGGCGTGCCGCCCGAGGTGGTCTCGGTCGGCGCGGAGGCGGACAACGCCTGGTGCCTCATGCGCACGGAGGAAGACGGGGCCGAGCCCGCCTGGGAGGTCTTCTGGCGAGAGCAGGGCAACCGGTACGACTGGGCGCGGTTCACCAGCGAACAGGTCGCCTGCCACTACCTCTTCGGACGTCTTGCCTGGTCGCAGGTCGCTCGCGGTGCTGTCGGCCTGCTTCCCGGCACGCACTGATCAGCGCTTCAGGATGGCGAGGACCTCGTCGTGGAGCAGGCCGTTCGTCGACAGCGCCGAGCCGTTGTCGTAACGCCCTTCGCCGTCGAGGTCGCTGAATCGTCCGCCCGCTTCGGTGATCAGCACCTGGGCCGCGGCGACGTCCCACGGGTTCACGACGCATTCCGCGGTGACGTCGAGCGCGCCCTCGGCGACCAGGCAGTGGTGCCAGAAGTCGCCGAAAGCGCGGCTTTCCCAGCACGCGTTGACGAGGTCGAGGTACTTCTCCCGCGAGTGGTACTCCACCCACGAGTTCAGGTCCGTTGTGGACAGATACGCGTCTTCGAGCGACGTGACCTTCGACACCGACAGACGCCGCTCGCCCGCGGAGTCACGCATCCAGGCACCGTCCCCGGCGGCCGCCCACCAGCGGCGGCCGAGCAGCGGGGCGCTGATCAGGCCCACCACCGGCGTGCCGTCTTCGACCAGCGCGATCAGCGTCGCCCAGACCGGGACACCGCGCAGGAAGTTCTTGGTCCCGTCGATCGGGTCGAGTACCCAGGCCCGGCCGGTCGCGGCCGAACCGCCGCGTTCCTCGCCGAGAACCGTGTCGTCCGGGCGTTCCGCGGCGAGGATCGCGCGGATCGCGTCTTCGACAGCGGTATCCGCGTCGGTGACCGGGGTCCGGTCGGGTTTGCGTTCCACCGCCAGGTCCAGCGCGCGGAACCGGTCGGTGGTGATGGCGTCGGCGGCGTCGGCCAGCCGGGTGGCGAGTTCCAGATCGTTCTCGTAGCCAGGCACGGTCACGATGGTTTCACGCCCGGCAGCCGTAGAGTTGGCCAGGTGAGCATGGTGTTACTCGCCGAGGACGACCCGGCCATCGCCGATCCGCTTTCCCGTGCGCTGCAGCGGGAGGGGTACGACGTGCGTGTCGTCGGTGACGGGCCCGCCGCCCTCGACGCGACCGAGAGTGACCGCGTGGACCTCCTGGTGCTCGATCTGGGTCTGCCGGGGATGGACGGGCTCGAGGTCTGCCGCCGCCTGCGCGCGAGCGGGACCGAGGTGCCGGTGCTGATGCTCACCGCGCGCACCGACGAGGTCGACTTCGTGGTCGGGCTGGACGCGGGTGCCGACGACTACGTCGCGAAACCGTTCCGCCTCGCCGAGCTGCTGGCCCGCATCCGCGCGCTGCTCCGCCGCCGGGCTCCCGAGGTGATCGAGGCCGGGGGAGTGCGGATGGACCTCGGCGCCCGGATGGTCACCGTCGATCTGCACGAGGTACAGCTGGCGAACAAGGAGTTCGAGCTGCTGCGGGTGCTGATGAGCCGCGCGGGTCAGGTGGTCAGCCGCGACGAGATCCTCGCCGAAGTGTGGAACGACCTCGAATCGAAGACCTCCAAGACACTCGACATGCATATGTCGTGGCTGCGCAGGAAGCTCGCCATAGCCGCGGACGAGGCGGCGGGCCGGGCGGGCAAACCCGGCGGGAACGGTGACGGCGAACGGCGGATCGCCACGGTCCGCGGCGTCGGTTTCCGCTTCAACGCCGAATAATGCGCCGTCGCATCCTCCTGGCGATCCTGCTCGCCGTCGCGGTCACCGCGGCGGTGCTCGGCATCCCGCTCGGGATCACCGCCTGGCAGCTGGTCGAGAACCTCAACCGCGAGAACCTCGCGTCCGCGGCGCGCGGGATCGCGGCGACGCTGGACAACGAGATCGCGAACGGCCAGCCGATCGATCTCGACCAGGTCCGGGTGGCCGTGCCGCAGGGCGGGCTGCTGACCGTCCGCGCCGAAGGGCAGATGGAGAAGCGCTACGGCTCCGATCCCGGCACGGACGTGGTGTCCGAGAAGGTGCCGATCGCGTTGCACGGCGAGGTCGAGTTGTCCGTGCCCGCCGGGCCGATGCGCACCCGGCAGACGCAGGTGACGTTGCTCGTGGTGCTGCTGGTCGTGCTGTCGGTGGGCACCGGCACGGTGGTCGCGACGGTGACCGCGCGACGGCTCGCGAAACCGCTGAGACATGTCGCCGATCGCGCGGTCAAACTCGGCGGCGGCGATTTCCGGCCGGATCCGAAGCGGTATGGCGTCGGTGAACTCGACATGGTCGCCGAAGCACTCGACGCGTCCGGTTCGGCGCTCGCACAACTCGTCCAGCGAGAACGACAGCTTGTCGGCGACGTCTCCCACCAGTTGCGGAGCAGGCTGACCGCGTTGCAGTTGCGGCTCGAACCACTCACCGTCCATCCCGACCAGGACGTCGTCGACGAGGCGATCGCCGCGCAGGAACAGGCGGACCGGCTGGCCGGGGCACTCGACGAACTGCTGGCCGCCGCCCGCGCCGCCCGCGAGGTGGGCGCGGAGCCGGTGAATCTGCCGGAGGTACTCCCCGTGGTCTCGGAGGAGTGGCGACAGCTGCTTCGCGCCGAAGGCAGGCATCTGCGGCTTCGCGTCACCGACGGCCTGAGGGCCAGGGCGACCCCCGGCCGGTTGCGGGAAGTCGTCGGCGTGCTGCTCGACAACGCGCTGCGCCACGGCGCGGGCACGGTCACGCTCGCCGCCCGGCGCGGCGACACGGATGGCACCGTGGTCATCGAGGTCGCCGACACCGGTTCCGGTGTCCCCGACGAGCTCGCGCCGCATATCTTCGAACGTGGTTTCTCCGGCGGCGGGTCGACCGGGGTCGGCCTCGCCCTCGCTCGCGCGCTCGCCGAGGCCGACGGCGGGCGGCTGGAGCTGTCGAGCAAGCGGCCCGCGGTCTTCAGTCTCTTCCTGAAAGTCCCTCGCCCTGGCGATGTGGCCGAAGTGCGCTGGCCCGCCGAGCGGGTCCCTCGCTAAGTGCACCCGAAGGACGTCCCGATCGGGCAATGTCGCGGGAGCGTGGCGACCTACCGTCGGGTGGTGCGTGCGACGGCGTTCCGCTACCGCCTGACGGCGGAGCCGGTGGCCGCGGCGACCGCGGAGATCGGCAAGGTGGCGATCGCGGTGCGGTTGTTCTTCGACGGCGACCTGTACACGTGCCGCCGTCCGCCCGGTGCGAGGGAACGGGTGGAGGCCGAAGCACTGGACCTGCTGTCGAAGGGCCTGTTCGTCAGCGGGATCGACCTGCCGGTCGCGACCGTCACCGGAGCGGCGGGACACCGGTTCGTCCAGGAGAACGCGGTCTTCGAACCACCGGATCGCTGGGTTTACCGCGGCACCTGCGGGGTCGGCGCCAACCGGGACGGGCTGAGCTTGACCGGGATGCTCGGCTACCGCCTCGAAGTACGGGCGAAATGGAACCGGCGTGCACCCGAGTGTGGTCCGCCCGCGACGGAGGCCGAATGGTGCGAGGTCTTCGGCGGGCAGCTGGCGTCCATCGGCGGGATGGTCCTGCGGCGGGCGTCGCTGCTCAGTCCAGGTACCCCGCCGTGACCGTGACGACGAACGCCGCGCGGGCGGGCAGGCCGAGGCTGACCCACAGCCCGGTCGGATCCGTTTCCCCGATGCTCAACCGCGACGGCCGCGAGTCGACCATCAGGAACTCGGTGCCGAGCAGTGCTCGCAGTGACCGGTCGAGCAGGGTGTGCTCGTCCCGGACCCGGTCGGCCCGCGCGGTGACCAGATAGGACAGTTCGCACCGCTTCGCCCGCACGGCACCGGTTCCCGGGCCGGCGCCGTGCAGGGAGAAGAGGAACAGGTCGACGCTCGATACCTGTGTCTCGGTCTGCCAGGTGGGTTTCGGCGCATCAAGCCGGACCACCGTCCCCTCCGGCAGATGAGGTGCGATGAGCAGGCACAAGGCCTCGTCGACCTGCGTGATCACGGCGTCAGATCAATCCCTCACGCAGTGCGTAGGCCACCGCGTGAGAGCGGTTCCGCAACTGGAACCGGTTGGTCACGTCATGCAGGATGCTCTTCACCGTGCGCTGCGAGTAGCAGAGCTGATCGGCGATCTCCTGCGTCGAGAATCCCGACGCGACCAGCTTGAGCACCTCGGTCTCCCGGCTGCTCATACCGCCGAGGTGCAGACCACGTGGCTGGAGGACCTGGCGTTGCAGCCGCGAGACCCGGTGCAGCAGCCTGCCGAGCAGGTCGGGCGGGAGCGCGCCTTCGCCGGCGGCTGCCGCCTTGATCAGCCGGACCAGAACGTCGGCCCCGGCCTCCGAGCGGCGGGCGACCGCGCAGACGCCGTGCTCGATGGCACTGAGGATCTCGTTGTCGTCGACCTCACCCGCGATGAGCACGATGCGGGTGAACCCCTGATGGTGGAGCGCGGACAACAATTGCGTCATCGCCTCGTCGAGGCGGTCGGTGACCAGAAGGGCCACCATTGTCGGGTCGGCGGTCTCCCCGTCCACCAGCCAGACGTCGTCACGGGAGCGAAGCGTCATGCAGACGCCGTTGTGCAAAATCGGATCGGTGGCGCGGACGACCACAGGTGTCCGGTTCGGTTCGAACATGCGATTCCCATTCCCCTCGAACGGTGCGAGGGTCCCACCCCTCGCGCTACTCACCCTGCCGGGTGAGGTGTCCCGGGCGCATGGGACTCCGGTCCCGACATTGCCCGAAAAGCCGCCCTTATTGGGGTCGCCTTTTTCAACGACCCGTTTTCAGCGACCGAGCCCTGCTTCCCTGGCACGCACGATCGCTTCGGCGCGGTCCGTGACGTGAAGCTTGCTGAAAACATTCGAAATATGGTTTCGCACGGTTTTCGGGCTGAGGCACAGGGTGCTCGCGATGACGGTGTTGCTGTGCCCGCCGGCGATGAGTGAAAGGACCTCTCGTTCGCGGACGGTCAGTTCCGGGAACACCGTGTCCGTGCTCGGCTGAGAGTGGTTGAAGAAGCCGAGGACTCGCGTCGCGATGTCAGGCCCGAAGATCGCTTCGCGTCTTGCGACGGCGTGGACGGCCCGGATGATTTCGTCGGGCTCCGCGTCCTTCAGCAGATATCCGCGGGCTCCCGCACGCATCGCGGAGAAAACGGATTCACTTTCGTCGGCCATTGTCAGCATGAGCACGCCGATGCCGGGCCGTTCGGCGACGATATGCCGCGTCGCTTCGGCGCCGCTGAGGTCGGGCAGATGCAGATCCATGACCACGACGTCGGGCCGGAGAGCGGCCGCCGCGCTGATCGCGTGCGCCCCGCTCGCCGCCTCGCCGACGACCTCGATCCCCGGTTCGTTGGAGAGCAGCGTGCACACCCCGAACCGGAACAACGGATGGTCGTCGACCACGAGCACGCGAAGGCGTTCGTTCATACGGTCTCCCCCTGACTCCCCGAGGCGGCACGCTAGCGAGAGGGCCGGACGCGGACAACGCGTCGGTCCGGACAGCGGACCCGGCAAGAATTAAACGCCTGATGAGTGTGGCGCAACTCGGGCATCCGCCCAAGTCATTAACCCTTTCGGCCCAGGCGGGGGGAGCAAGGGACCTTTGCTATCACTTACTTAGGCAGACTAAGCGAGTGATAGCAAAGGTCCCTTGCTCCCTTTTCGCAGGTCAGGCGAAGGTGGCAGTGTGCTCGCGGGCCCAGTCGGCGAACGTCAGCGGCGCCCGGCCGAGGAGTTCGCGCGCGGTGTCGAACACGATCTCCTCGTTCCCGGCGGACTGCCGTTTGAGCTCGAAGAGCCCGTCGACCGACGAAGCGGGCCAGCCGTACCCGAGCATCCGGGCGCGCGCGTCGGCTTCGGGCTCTTCGACGTAGGTCAGCCGCCGTCCGAGGGCGTCGCCCAGGATCTCGACCTGCTGCCGGGTCGTGAGGGCTTCGCCGCCGGTGATCGGGTACGTCCGCCCCGCGTGCCCGTCCGTGGTCAGCACGGTCGCGGCGACTTCGGCGATATCGCGGACGTGCACCAGCGCGGACGCCGGATCGCCTTCGGGTACGCGGATGACGCCATCACCGCGTACGGCGTGCAGCCAGGCGAACCGGTTGTCCATGAACGTGCCGGGACGCAGGATCGTCCAGTCCGGACCGGCGTCGCGGACGGCCTGCTCGGCCGCGGCGTGTACCAGGGAGACCGGATCGGTCTGTCCGAAGTGGACTCCGGTGGTGGAGAGCTTCACCAGGTGGACGCCGCCGGCCGCCTTGGACACGGCGCGTTCCTGGGCGAGGCCGTCCGAGCCGTGGCCGGAGGTCAGGACGAATACGCGTTCGACACCGTCGAGCAGCGCCGGGTCGAAGGCGTCGAGATCGCCGGCGACGACTTCGGCACGCGGGTCGACGCGGGCACGCGACGGGTCGCGGGTCAGCGCCCGGACGCGAGCACCCTTGTCCAGCAGCGCGGGAACGAGTTCGCGGCCGATTTTGCCGGTGGAACCGAGAACGAGAATCATCGAAATACTCCTCTAGTTTGAATGCTTCAGTGACGCCGCAGCGAAACGCGCGGCAGGAAGAGGGAAGCGGCGAGGCCGAGCACGAGAACGGGGACCATCACCCAGAACACGCCGTTGAGGGCGGAGGCGTAGCCACCGGGACTTTCGGTGCCGAAGGACCGCGTGAACACCGCGCCGAAAACGGTCAGCCCGGCCGTGGTGCCCAGAGAACGCAGGAACCCGACGGTCGCCGAAACGGCGCCGAGATCGGTCCGGGGCACGTTCTGCTGGGCGGCCATGGAGAGCACCTGCATATTGAGCCCGGCGGCCGCGCCGAACAGCACGAGATAGGTGACGACGAGCGGCAACGGCGTGCGCTCGTCCATGGTGGACATCGCGAGCGCGGCGGCGAGGCCGAGTGTCATGCTGAGGATCGGCGCCCAGCGATAGGAGCCGGTCTTGGCGATGATCCGGCCCGCGACCATCGACGAGGCGGCGACCGCGAGGGTCATCGGCAGCAGGAGAAGCCCGGCCTGTGACGGTCCGGCGCCACCCGCGGTCTGCAGGAAGAGCGCGAGGTAGTTGACCGAACCCAGGAAGATGAACCCGGCGGCGGCACTGGTCAGGACGCTCAGGCTGAACATCCTGACGCGGAACAACCGGAGCGGGATGACCGGTTCGGCCGCCCGCCGCTCGATGAAGAAGAAGGCGACGAGCAAGACGGCGCCGAGCGACGCGGAGAGCGGGGTCGCCATGGTCAGTCCGACGATCGCGCCGGACAGCGTGATGATCCCGGCGACGTCGAACGGTGCGGTCGTCCGACGCCGTTCGAGTCGCAGGAACCGGGCGACGACGCCGAGCGCGACCAGTCCGATCGGGAGGTTGACCAGGAAGATCGACCGCCAGCCGGCGAGGTCGGTCAGCACGCCGCCGACGACCGGACCGGCCAGTGAGGAACCGGCGAAGCAAATCGAGAACCAGGCGAAGTAGCGGGCGCCTTCGCGGCCGGGGAAAAGCTCGCCGATGATCGCGGCGACCGCGACGAACAGGCCACCGGAGCCGACGCCCTGCAGGACGCGCGCGGCGATCAGCAGCGGCATCGTCGGAGCGAGCGCGCAGGCGAGGGAGCCGAGGAGGAACAACGCGATCGCGGCGAGCACGACGCGTTTGCGGCCGAACAGGTCGCCGAGCTTCCCGTAGACCGGCGCGCTGACGCTGCCTGCCAGCAGGTAGGCGGTGGTGACCCAGGCGAACGACGTGGCGCCGCCGAGTTCACCGACCATGCGTGGCAAGGCGGTCGCGACGACTTGGGCGTCGAGCATCGCCAGGAAAACGGCGGCGAAGAGCCCGACGAGGGCAAGAGTGTTTCGGGCGCGTGGAGGCGCGCCAAGTGTGGTGCTCAAGAAGAGATCCGTTCACTGGAAGAAACGAGGGAACGCGAGGGACGCAGGGCACTGCCGCCGAAGGCAGCCCTGGATCCCCGCCAAGGCGGGAAAAGGCTCAACCGTCATCCGAATCGGATGCGGTCCTCTTCGCGCTTGGCGATCACCTCGAATTCGTCCCGCTCGGCCGTACGAACCCGGCCGGCGTCATCAGTGAAGGAACGTTGACATGGATGACCCTAGGCAATCACATGTCTTTTAGCAAGTAGTTAGCGCAGGGGGACGACGTCGTCGTCCGGCTCGTCGCTGTCCCGGCGGCGTTTGCCCAGCTCGTCCGGGAAGACCCACTTCTTGAAACCCCAGAAGCGGAAGAACATCGCGAGGAGCATGCCGATGATCGACCCACTGGTGAAGTCCGCGAACTCCTGGACGAACCGCGTCACATGCGGCACCTCGAGATCGAAGATGTACCGCGACGTGTAGAGCGGGATCAGGTTCACCACCACGGCTATCCCGCTGATCACGAAGAAGAGCGCCGCTTCGTGATGCCGCTCGCGGCCGCCGCGCGTCCGGAAGGACCACTCGCGGTTGAGGATGTACGAGACGATCGTCGCGACGATGATCGCGATCGCCTTCGCCGTGGTCGGCTTCGACTCCAGCACGCTGAGTTTCAGCAGATACCAGACGCCGTTGTCCACCAGGAACGTCGTGCCACCCACGATCCCGAACTTCAGCAGTTCGCGGTGCTTGATCAGCACGGATCGGAGCGGCTCCGGCGTCCGGGAAAGGACGGATTCGACCACGGTCACTCGGTCAGTCTAATTCGCTCGCGGGACCGAACGCCCTGGCAGGGGCATAGCCAGAGTGTTATATGACCCTTTGGGCGGTTCGGCGCTCCCAAGTACATGAAGGCCCCCTTGCTTGCGCTAGGCGCAAGGAAGGGGGCCTTCATG
>NZ_JBFBBY010000154.1:0-16834 GCF_040682875.1 Amycolatopsis sp. NPDC051071
CGAGTTGACTGGTACTAATAGGCCGAGGACTTGCCCACAAAGATGTTACGCATCCACTCTACAGCTCTGAAACACCACACCACCACCAAGCAACAACTGGTGGGTAGTGGTTGTTTCGTAGTGTTTCGGTGGTTATAGCGTCAGGGAAACGCCCGGTCCCATTCCGAACCCGGAAGCTAAGCCTGACAGCGCCGATGGTACTGCAACCGAAGGGTTGTGGGAGAGTAGGACACCGCCGGACTAAACGTTAAACAAGGTCCAGGCCCCGGTCGAGAACCCAACAGTTCTCCCGGGACCTGGACCTTTTTCACGTTCCCCACACCGCAACACCCGTGCCCGGCCCCGCAACACCCGTGCCTAAACCCGCAACACGCGTGCCTGAAGGCGCAACACGCGTGCTTGAGGGCGTAACACGCGTGCTTGAAGAGGTAACACGCGTGCTTGAAGGCGGAACATCGTGTCACGCGCTCAAGCACGCGAGTTACGCCCTCAAGCACGCGAGTTACGCCCTCAGGCACGCGAGTTACGGCTTCAGGCACGCGAGATACGCCCTCAGGCACGCGAGATACGGGTTCAAGCACGCGTGTTGCGGGGTTGAGCACGTGAAGTGCGGGCGGGGGGCAGGCACGTGGGGGCGAGGGTCAGGGGATCAGGGCGGGGAGGGTTGAGCCGAGCGGGCCGCGGATCAGGGCGGCGGCCAGGGAGTCGTAGGGCGTTTCGGAGCCGTTGCAGATCACGATGTCGGCACCGGCCCGTGAGGCAGCGCTCACCAGGCCCGCGGCGGGCTGAACGCCGAGGGACGAGCCGGCCACCAGGAGGAGATCGCTCGCTTCGACGGCGGCACGGGCCGCGAGAAGCAGGTCGCGGTCCAGTTGCTGGCCGAAGGAGATCGTGGCGGACTTCAGGATGCCGCCGCACACCAGACAAGGCGGATCGGTCTCGCCTGCCCGGACTCGTTCCAGGGTCGAACGCATGTCCCGGTGATCGTCACAGGACAGGCAGACCGACTCGAACATCGTCCCGTGCAGTTCCAGCACCCGCTCCGGCGGAAAGCCCGCCTTCTGGTGCAGCTGGTCGATGTTCTGCGTGACGATCTGAGTCAGTGTCCCGGACAGGCGCACGAGGGCGTGGTGCGCGGCGTTCGGCTCGGCGTGCCAGGCAGGGTGGACCAGCCGCGCCTGCCAAGTCCGCTCTCGGACCTCGCGACTGCCTCGATACGCCTGGAGGTTCGACATCTTCCGCGCGCTTGGATCGCGAGTCCACAGGCCCTGCGGACCGCGGAAGTCGGGGATCCCCGAGTCCGTGGAGATCCCGGCGCCGGTCAGTGCGACTATCCGGCCGGCGCCGGCCACGAGTGAGCGGGCCCTGCTCAGGGTGGTGGTCACGGGCCCATCATGCCTCTACTTGATCGCGCTGCCCGCCTGCCAGTCCGCCCACGACTTCGACCAGTCGCCGTAGCGGTCCCAGACCGGCAGCTGCGGGCCACCGGAGTTGGTCACCTCGACGACGTCGCCGAGCCCCAGGTTCTGGTAGAACCACTGGGCGTTGGCGGCGTTGAGATTGACGCAGCCGTGCGACACGTTCGAGCTGCCCTGCGCGCCGACGCTGTTCGGGTTCTCGTGGACGAACTCGCCGTCGTTGGAGATCCGCAGCGACCACTTCTCGTTCGACTTGTAGTATCCCGGCTGCCCTTGGCAGACGCCGTAGGTGCACGAGTCCATCACGTAATTCTCGTGTTTGTCCGAAATGACGTGTGCGCCCAAATGCGTCGGCGTGGCGTCCTTGCCCATGGAAATGGGCATCGATTTCGCCAGCTGGCCGTTGTGGAAGATCTGCATCTGTTCGGTGTTGCCGTCGGCCTTCGCGATCCAGGAATCGTGCACTTTGTACGTTTCGGTGCGGTCGGTCGCGCCGTAGACGCCATTGCCGAAATCGACGCCGTAGATCATCGCCGACACCTTCAGTGTCGTCCCGGCCTGCCAGTAGACCTTGGGCCGGTAATCGACGTTCTTGTCATCGATCCAGTACCAGGAGCCCTCCTGTTTCGGCGTGGACTCCACCGACAGCTTCTTCTCCACGTCGGCCTTGTTCTTCACTGGCTGGCCGAAGGAGAACACGATCGGCTGGCCGACACCGATCCCGTTCGAGGTGACCGACGCCGGCGCCGGGACGAGGTTCGGGTTCGCCTGCTGACGCGGGCTCAAGGTGGAGAGCCTGCTCTGCTGCTCGACCGGTTTTCCGTTGGCGCCCTGTGCGTGCGCCATGACCTTGTACGTGCTGCCGTAACCGAGGGGCTCCACCGTTTTCCAGCTGAGCCCGTCAGCGGCGAGTTCGCCCTTCACCGGGTTGCCCTTGTCGGCGTTGGTGACGGCGACGTCGGTCAGCTTGCCGTGCTCGGCCTTGACGACGACCGGGGTCGCCGGATTGACGTCGGTCCCGCCCGCCGGGTCAATGGTCACCGAAACCGGGCTTTCATCTGATCCGGCGCTGGTTCCGGTCGAATTCGCGCTGCCGCTTCCCGCGTCGCCCGAGGACGAGCAGGCCGAGATCAGCAGCACCGCGGCGAGTATTCCGGCCGTCGAAAGTAATGTCTTCTTGGGAAACATATGAGTCTCTCTTAAATGTAACCAGTTACGTCGCTCGATCAGCGGAAAGTTTTCTTTCAAAAGTACGCGACGAAGAAGACGTGATCGATGCCGGATGGTTGCCTGTCACGCCACAACGAGACCCGGGGCACCATAAAGACCGGGGCCGTCGATACGCAATTCACCCAAATAGGTCTTCGCGGCTTCGTAGGCCTCACTCGTCAGCGTGGTGGTGTGGCTGAAGTCCAACGGGCTGACCCGGACCGGCTTCGGGCCCGGCACGTAGACGACGGGGACCTCGGCGGCGGCGATCGGCGCCTCCAGCACGGCCTGATTCCGCATGCTGATCATCGCGGTGAACATCATCACCTCGGCGAAGGTCTGCGGGGTGCCGGGCATCTTGCCGGGGAAGGCGCAGTCGAGGACGACGAGCGACTTCGCACCCATCGCGAGCGCTTGGCGCATCGGCACGTTGGCGACCAGGCCGCCGTCGTAAAGCATGTGGCCCTCGAACGGCACCGGCGGATAGATCCCCGGGATCGCGCAACTCGCCAGCAGCGGCACCAGGACGGGCCCTGAGCGGATCAGCAGCGGCTCGGCGGTGTCGACGTCGGTCGCGACGACGCCCAGCGGTAGCGCGAGATCCTCGAACCGGACGCCTTCGCCGACGTGCTCGTCGACGATCGCGGCGAGGCCGGTGTTGGGGAACAGGTTGGTCTTGCTGTGCCGCAGGGTCCGTACCTGGCTGAGGACGCCGCCGGGGAATGCCTCGTGGCGCGTCATCCGCGACCAGATCCGGGTCAGCCTGGCGCCCGGCTCGTCGCCGAGGGCGAGGACGGCGGCGTTCAGCGAACCCACCGAGGTGCCGACGACGAGGTCGGGGCTGATGCCCGCCTCGGAGATCGCTTGGAGCATCCCGACCTGCATGGCGCCAAGGCTGCCTCCGCCGCCGAGGACGAAACCGATTGGCTGGGGCAGGTTCAGGGCGGCCATGCCCGGAATCTAGTCTTCCGCGCCGACCTTCGCCGGGGTGGCTTCTTCGACTGTGCCGGCGAGTGCCTTCTTTTTCTTGTAGCGCAGCAGGAAGAACACGGCGACACCGACGAGTACGCCGACGATGGCCAGGCCGCCGGTGTTGAGTACGCCTTCGACCTTCTTCGCGGCCTCACCGAGTGCGGCGCCGATGCCGATGTGGATGGCCGACCAGCAGGCGGCACCGGCCGCGGCGGCGGGCAGGAACTTGCGGAACGGCAGGCCGGAGGTGCCGGACGCGGCCGGGGTCAGCGTGCGGATGACCGGCAGGAATCGCGCGAAGAACACCGCCCAGGCGCCTCGTCGTTCGAGGACACCGGTCGCCTTGTCCCAGGCGTCGAGGCCGTACTTGCGGATCAGCTTGGTCTCGCGCAGGCGCGGGCCGAAGCGTTTGCCGATCGCGTACCCGAGCGAGTCGCCGAGTGCGGCGCAGACCGTCACAACCGCCCACAGGGTCAGGAAACGGGAGACCGACGTCGCCGTCGTGGCCGCTACCAGCAGCCCCGACTCGCCGGGCGCGATGAAGCCGAGCCCGATGGTGCATTCGGCGAACACCAGCCCGCCGGTCGCCGCGACCAGTCCCGGTTCCGGGAGTCCCTGCAGCCAATCGAGAAGATCCGTTACCAACGCCACCAGGTCACTTTAGGTGATTCGTGACCTGGTGGGTGGCGACGTTCGGAAGAGGGTGACCGGAGTCACCGGGCCAGCAGCGAGCTGGCTTCCTGCGCGGCGGGCCCTTCGGCGGCGAGGTGCGCCAGGTTCTCCGACAGCGCTTCGCCGCGGTGAGCCTTCGTCTGCGCGAAGAGCCGCCCGGCGCGGTACGAGGACCGGACCAGCGGCCCGGCCATCACCCCGGCGAAGCCCATGGCCTCGGCGGCGTTGGAGTGCTCGACGAACTCCTCGGGCTTGACCCAGCGGTCCACCGGGTGGTGCCTCGGCGAGGGCCGCAGGTACTGGGTGATCGTGAGGATTTCGCAGCCGGCGTCGACCAGGTCCCGCATGGCAGGGCCGACCTCGTCGGGGGTTTCGCCCATGCCGAGGATGAGGTTCGACTTCGTCACCAGACCGGCTTCACGGGCGCGGGTGATGACTTCCAGTGACCGCGCGTAGCGGAAGCCCGGACGGATGCGCTTGAAAATGCGCGGCACCGTCTCGACGTTGTGCGCCAACACTTCGGGCCGCGAGCCGAAGACCTCGGTGAGCTGGCCGGGGTCGGCGTTGAAGTCCGGGATCAGCAGTTCGACGCCGGTGCCGGGGTTGAGTGCGTGGATCTGGCGCACGGTTTCGGCGTACAGCCACGCGCCGCCGTCTTCGAGGTCGTCGCGGGCGACGCCGGTCACCGTCGAATAGCGCAGGCCCATGGCCTGAACGCTTTCGGCGACCTTGCGCGGCTCGGTCGTGTCCAGCGCGGCCGGTTTGCCGGTGTCGATCTGACAGAAGTCACACCGACGGGTGCACTGATCGCCACCGATCAGGAACGTGGCCTCACGGTCTTCCCAGCACTCATAGATGTTGGGACAACCGGCTTCTTCGCAGACGGTGTGGAGGCCTTCGCGGCGCACCAGACCTTTCAGCTCGGTGAACTCCGGGCCCATCCGCGCGCGCGTCTTGATCCACGGCGGCTTCTTTTCGATGGGAGTCTGGGAATTCCGGACCTCGAGCCGCAACAGCTTGCGGCCATCTGGGGCAGCACTCACACCGTCACCCTACGCCCGCCGTAGTAGTGGTCGCCGCTCACGCGGGGTCGGGGGTGACGCCCGTCAACTTGGTGGTCACGTCCCACACCGCGGCGCCGAGCGACTCGCTTTTCGCGGCCGGCACGGGGCGGACCTTGACCGGGGTACCGCGTAAGCCGCCGAGACCGTGCGGCCCGATGTAGTCGCCGCCTTCGACCTCGGGTGAGGTCGCCGCGAGCAACTGCGGGAGCGTGCCCTGCCTGACGTTCTGCGCGATGAAGATCTCGCCGATCCGGTTGCCCGCGCTGACGAGTGCGCGCACCACCGGGTTGCGGTAGGAGCGGGCCATCCCCGCGCCGAGGCCGGTCCAGGTGTAGCCAGGGTGGGCGGCCACGCTGATGACGTCCTCGCCCGCGGCGCGCAGCCGGCGGTCGAGTTCGAGCGCGAATACCTGGTTGGCTAGCTTCGACTGACCGTAGGCCGCGGCCGGGTTGTACGTGCGGCGCTCGAAGTTCGGGTCCGCGACGTCGATACGCGCGCCCGCCGCCGCGACGCTCGACAGGGTCACGACCCTGGCGGCCGAGCCGTTGCGCAGTGACGGCATCAGCAGCCACGTCAGCACCGCGTGCCCGAGGTGGTTCGTGCCGAACTGGGTCTCGAAGCCGTCCTTCGTGTGACCTCGCGGGATCGCCATCAAGCCGGCGTTGTTGACCAGGAGGTCGAGCTTCCCCTCGGCCAGTTCCTGGACCTTCTTGGCCGCTTCGCGCACCGACTCGAGGTCGGCGAGATCGAGCCGGACCAGTTCGGGTGCGGGCCCGGTCGCGGCCGCGCGTACCCGCTCCAGTGCCTTGGCCCCGCGCTCCGGTGACCGGCAGCCGAGCAGCACGCGGGCCCCCTTGCCCGCGAGTACTTCGGCGGTCCGGAGCCCCAGCCCCGAGTTCGCCCCCGTGACGAACGCGGTCCGGCCGGTCTGATCCGGGATGTCGGCCTCGGTCCAGCGCGTGTGAGCAGCCATATCGATCACCTAACTACATCGGCGGCGGGGCCGCCATGCCACGTCACGCGCTGGGCGCGAGCAACCGGAGCAGGTGACCCATCGGGCTGCGGCGGCGGGCGGGTTTGGCCTGACGGCCGTGCCGGAGCAAGGTGGCGAACACGCTGCCGACCTTGGTGATCTCGGTGGTGGACTCGTTCCAGTCGGCCAGCCCCGCCGTGAGCGCGAGGGTGCGCAGTTCGGCTTCGTGGGACGGGACAAGCTCGGGGCACCGATCGAGGGCGGCGTCGAGAACGGCGCGAAGGGTTTCGTGCTCGGCCGTGGCGTGGTTCCACGCACGGGTGACGGCTTCGACGCGGTCGAGCGCGAGGTCCTGATCGGCGTAGTCCGGATCGGTCATCTCGGCACGCAGACGGCCGGCCAGCACCTGGTTCCACTTGTACTGAAGGGCGACCAGAAGCTCGGCTTCGGTCGCGAAGTACTTGGTGGCCCCCGGGATTTCTTCGAGTTCAAGCGGATCGGACGGGTGGTGACCCGCCTCCCGCAGTGCGGCTTCGAGGATGTCGCGCCGCTGGTAGAAGTCGTTCCAGCTCATGATGTGGGCTCCCCTCCGTGGTCCGGTTCATACCGCAGGTTTGCGGCATACTCCCGGTACGGACCTGACAGCAGCCAACATACCATGAGTATGAAGCCGGACCATCGGCGTAAAGTTGTGAAGGTGGCGACAATGAGGTCAAGGCGGCTGGACTATTCCGAGTCCACCCGGTCGGCACTCGTCGAGAGTGCCGTGGAGCTGTTCACCAAACGCGGGTACGCCGGTACGTCTCTCGACGAGATCGCCAAGCGGGCCAGGGTGACGAAGGGCGCGCTCTACCACCATTTCAGTGGGAAGCAGGCGTTGTTCGAGGCTGCCTTCGACACGGTCGAGAGCCAGGTTTTCGACCGGCTCGAAACGATCATGAACGGGCCGGGCTCGCCGTGGGAGCGGGCGCTCGCCGGGCTGCGCGGGTTCCTGCAGAGCTGTCTCGACCCGGCGTACCAGCGCATCGCGATCCACGAGGCGCCGGTGGTGATGGGCTGGGAGCGCTGGCGCGAGGCGGAGGAAAGGTGCAGTTTCGGCCTGGTCCGCACCGGGATCCAGTCGCTCATCGAGGTCGGCGAGGTCGACGACGTCCCGGTGGACGTCACCGCGCGGCTGCTGTTCGGCGCGTTGTCGAGTGCCGCCATCGAGATCGCGAGTTCGCCGGAGCCGAAGAAGGTCAGCGCCCAGGTCGAGGAGGTCCTGGTGCGCTTGCTTGTCGGATTTCGCCGTATTTCACCCGCCGAGCACGGGAAGGCGAGCTGAAGCGTCTGTCTATAAAGTGACGGCGTGGACCTCAGGATCTTTACCGAGCCCCAGCAAGGGGCCAGTTACGACGACCTGCTCCGGGTGGCCAAAGCCACCGAGGACGCGGGCTACGACGCCTTCTTCCGCAGCGACCACTATCTGAAGATGGGGTCGGCCGACGGCCTGCCGGGGCCGACTGACGCATGGATCACCCTCGCGGGTCTCGCCCGTGAGACCAGCCGTGTGCGGCTGGGCACCCTCGTCACCGCCGCCACCTTCCGGCATCCGTCGGTGCTGGCGATCTCGGTCGCGCAGGTCGACCAGATGTCCGGCGGCCGGATCGAACTCGGCCTCGGTTCGGGCTGGTACGACGACGAGCACACGGCGTACGGTCTCGACCTGCCGCCGCTCAAGGAACGTTTCGACCGCTACGCCGAGCAGCTCGCGGTGGTCACCGGCCTGTGGGAGACGCCGGAAGGCGAGACGTTCTCCTTCAGCGGCGAGCACTACCAGCTCGTCGGCTCGCCCGGCCTGCCGAAGCCGGCTCAGCGGCCCCGGCCGCCGGTGATCATCGGTGGTGGCGGCAAGAAGCGGACCCCCGCGCTCGCCGCGCGCTACGCCGACGAGTTCAACCTGCCGTTCGTGGGGCCGGGGTTCGCCATCGAGCAGTTCGGCCGCGTCGACCACGCCGCCCGCGAGATCGGCCGCGACCCCCAGGAGATCCTCCGCTCGGTCGCGCTGGTCGTCGCCGTGGGCCGTGACGACGCCGAGATCGCGAAACGTGCCGCGGTGATCGGCCGCGACGTGGCGGAGCTGAAGGAGAACGGCCTGGCGGGGACGCCGTCGGAGGTCGTCGAGAAGATCGGGCAATGGCGGGAGAAGACCGGGATCACCCGGCTTTACCTGCAGTTGCTGGATCTTTCGGATCTGGACCAGATCGAGCTGGTCGCCGCCGAGGTCGCTCCTCAGCTGGACTGAAGTGGACCTCTAGACGTATTTCACGGTGACGCCCAGCCCGGTGGCGGGGCCGCCGAAGCGGTGCCGGGCAGGGCCATCAGCCCGCCCGCGGCGGCCGCGACCGCCAGTACGCGCGTGAATTTACGCATCGATTCCTCCCAGTGGGACCGCGGTGTTTCCGCGGCCCTACCGGGAAGCCTGGCACAAAAGCTAGCTCTGCAAAGCGAAAGTGACACCGGGGGCGGCGGGTGCCTCGGGACGCGGCAGCCAGCGCTCGTCGTTCACCGGGAGGTCGCCCTCCAGCGCCGCGAGCACGGCTTCGCGTGCCATCGGCAGTACCGATGCCACGGTGACCTCGCGGTCGAGTTCGTACGAAAGTGACGTCACGCCCGCGTCCCGGATGCCGCACGGGACGATTTTGTCGAAGGCGCCCAGGTCCGGATCGCAGTTCAGCTCGAAGCCGTGCATCGTCACGCCGCGCTGCACGCGGATGCCGATCGCGGCGATCTTGCGTTCGACGCCGCGGTCGTCGGCGGGGATCCAGACACCGCTGCGGCCCTCGACCCGGCCGGTGTGCACGCCGAGCTGGTCGCAGACGGTGATCAGGGCCTCTTCGAGACGCCGGACGTAATGCACGACGTCGATCGGGTCGGCGAGTTTGATGATCGGGTAACCGACCAGCTGGCCGGGGCCGTGCCAGGTGATCTTCCCACCGCGGTCGACGTCGATCACCTGGGTGTCGTCGGTCGGCCGGTCCTCGGCTTCGGTGCGCTTGCCGGCTGTGTACACCGACGGGTGCTCCAGCAGCAGCATGGTGTCGGGGCCGACGCCGTCGGCACGGGCGGTCACGTGGCGGCGCTGGAGTTCCCAGGCTTCGGTGTAGTCGATCGTCCCGATCTCACGGACGTCGACGGGCTCGGTGGCGGCACGGCATGACGTGGTCGAAGAGCTCACTTCAGCGACACTACGCCGGGTCTCTCGGCAAGGGCAGCAGGCCCAGTCCGGCCGCGGCGATCAGGCCGACGCCGCCGACGGCCAGCACCGATCCGGCGGTGTCGGTCAGCCAATGGACGCCCAGCACGACCCGGCAGAGCGCGCCAAGGACCGTCACCGCGACGGCGATCGTGATGGCAAGGCGCACCAGCCGCGGCCGGGTCCACGCGCAGAGCAGGACGGCGACGAAACCAGTGCAGGCGACGGCGACGACGTGCCCGCTCGGATAGCTCAGGTCGGGGAAGGCGCGAGGCCGTTCCCGGTAAAACAGTGGTTTGGCGATCAGGCTGGTCAGACGGCACAGCGCCAGGACGACGGCGAGTTTGACGCAGAGCGCGGTCAGGTCCCGGCGGCGCCAGGCGATCACCACCAGCGCGGCGCCGAGCGCGAACGGCAGCACCGGGCCGAGGACGTTCGTGATCAAGCCGGCGACCTGCCCGGCCGGCTGCGTGTACTGCCCGCGAAAGGCGTCGGCGAGTGCGACGTCCACCGGTGGCGGCCGGCCGTCGACCAGCAGGCCGAGGACGACGAAACCGATCAACAGCAGGGTTCCGGCGAGGATGTACAGGCCGCGGCGCAGGGTCATGTCGCGGCGGCCAGCGCGCCTTCGAGAGTCGGGTGGCGGAATTCGTAGCCCGCCTCTTCCAGCGCTTTGGGCATTGCCCGCTGCCCGAACAACGCCATTTCCTCGGCGGCCTGGCCGAGCGCGATCTTCATGGCGAAACCGGGGACCTGCCACAGCGCCGGGCGGTGCACGGCGTGGCCGAGTGCCTTCGTGAACGCCGCGTTCGTGGCGGGCCGCGGTCCGGAGAGGTTCACCGGACCGGACAGGGATTCGTTCCCCAGCGCGAAAACGATCGCGCCGACCTCGTCGTCGAGTGAGATCCACGGCAGGTATTGCTTGCCGTCGCCGAGTTTCCCGCCGAGCCCGAGGCGGAACAGCGGCCGCAGGACGTCGAGAAGCCCACCTTTGCGGGCGAGCACCAGTCCGGTGCGGAGCCGTACGACACGGGCGCCGGCGGTCGCCGCCGCCTCGGAGGCGCCTTCCCAAGCAGTGCAGAGTCCGGCGAGGAAGCCGCGGCCCACCGGACTCGCTTCGTCCACAAGGGACGGTCCGGAGTCGCCGTAGTAGCCGACCGCGGACGCGTTCAGCAGCACCGGGATCCCGTGTTCGGCGACCGCTTCGGCGAGCACCTCGGTCGGTTCGATCCGGCTGTCCAGCAGGACCTGTTTGCGGGCCGCGCTCCAGCGTCCGGGCAACAGCGGGGCACCCGCGAGGTTCACCACGGCGTCGACACCGTCGAGCGCGCCGTCGGCGATTTCCCCGGCAGGGGGATCCCAGCGGCGTTCGTCGTCGGCCCGCTCTTCCCGGCGCACGAGCCGGACCACCTCATGCCCCGACTCGTGAAGCCGATCAGTCAGGGAGGTGCCGATCAGTCCGCTCGCACCCGCGATCAGAACTCGCATGATCCGATCGTGTCCTATCCGCGATCCGGTCGCACGCTCAGGTTCGCAGTTGCCCCGCGACGTCGGACGCCGCGGTGAGCAGCACCAGCACCGGGATCGTCGCGGCGGGACGCAGGCGGTAACTGCCCCGCTTGTCCTGCTCGACGATCCCGGCGCCGGTCAGCGCCTTGAGATGGTGGTAGAGCCGGCCGGGGGAGCCGAGTTCGGCGGCTTCCTGCAAGGACGGCGCGGATTGGGTGCCCTTTTCGGCCAGCGTTCGCACGAGTGCCACCCGTGCGGTGCTGGACAAGGCCGCGAGCACCTCGACCCGCGGCCCGTCGTCCAGCGCCAGCATCGGACCCGGCGTGACGTTGATCGCCCAGCTCAGCTCGACGGGATCGGTGAGCTCGCCGCGATACCCGACCAGCCCACCGGGACTGGTCGGCGGCGAGGCCGGGCCCTGCTCTTCGAGCGCGGCGACCCGTTCTTCGAGTGCGGCGATCCGGTCGGCGAGCTCAGCGTTCATACCGGTTATCTATACCGTCGGCCGGCCGAGTGCTCGCCGCAGGGCGGTGAACTTCGCGGGGTCGGCCAGCGCTTCGACCACGTAGTAGATGAGGACGGCGGCGTTCCGCATCGCCTGCTCGTTCACGCCGGTGAGCAGGAGAGCCGCCGTGCCCGAACGACCGCCGGGCCAGCGCACGGAGAGCCCGAAGGTCAAAGAGAAGGGAAGGCTGCCGCCCTTGAAGAGCACTTCGCTCGCTCCGGCGGGTACGCGGTCCGAAAGCGGTCGCGCGAGGATTTCGCGGGCCAGTGCGCCACCTGGCCGATAGCGGTCCGTCGCGAGGCTGTGGTGGAGCGCGAACAGGTCCGTCGCCGATCCCTGGCCGTGGCCTTTGATCCACGGCCACTGCGTTTCCGGGGTCATCGGCATCTCCGGCCAGCGCCTCAACGCTTCGGCGCGGAACGCGGGATCGGCCACGAAGCGGCGCGCCACCGCGTCACCCATCGCCCGCCGGACCGCCGCCGGGCTCCCGGGCGGAGGCGCGTACTCCGGCATGATCAGCATCAGGATCTCGCCGCCCAGTGATCGGGTGTCCGGCCTGAACCAGCCCCCGCGCGCCGCCGCGAACCGGAGGGCGGGGTCGCCGAGCCGGGTGCGGAGGTAGTCGGTCGCGGCGTTGTCGCTGAAGAAGATCATCGACTCGACGAGTCGCTTCAAGGGAACGCGCTGCTCCGGGTCTTTGGCGATCCCGTAATCGTCGCAGGGAATGGCCAGCGAGTTAAGGGCCTGGAAGTGGGCGCGACCGTCGCCGACGAAGGGATGGTGGGCGTCCCAGTCACCCACCCGGATCATTTCGTTCGGGTCGAGCCTGCCCTCGGCGACCGCCGTGGCGTACGCGCTGAGATGTACGACTTTGATCGACGAAGCCATGACGCGGTCGACGTCGGCGTCGCGGGCGGCGCGGCGGCCCGCGCCGTCGTCGATCAGGACGGAGACGTCGTGCCGGTGCGCGGCGATCCAGTCGAGCCAGCCCTGTTCCGTCGCCGTGTCCGGTCCGGTCGTGGCCGCGCTCGCGGTCCCCGGCAGCAGCAACGCCGCCGATCCGGCCGCGGCCCCAGCCAGCAGATGGCGTCTGGTCAGCATGGTCAACACCCTCCCTCTCGTTTTCCGTAATTCCGGAATACTAGAGTTCTGGGTGGCTGTCAAACCTCCGCAACTAGAGGACTAATTGCGGGGAAGGGAAAGGCGAAGGCCCCCGCCCCGCCGAAGCGGGACGAGGGCCTTCACGCGACTACCGGAGGATCAGAGACCGAGCTCGTCCTCGAAGTTGCCCTCTTCCAGACGCTGCTTGATCGTCGTGACGAAACGGCCCGCGTCGGCCCCGTCCACCAGGCGGTGGTCGTAGGTCAGCGGCAGGAACGCCATCGACCGGACGGCGATGGTGTCGTTGCCGTCGGCGTCCGCGATCACGACCGGGCGCTTCACGACCGCGCCGGTACCGAGCATGCCGGACTGCGGCTGCACGATGATCGGCGTGTCGAACAGGGCGCCGTTGGAGCCGATGTTCGTGATCGTGAAGGTGCCGCCCGAAAGCTCGTCCGGCTTGATCTGGCCCGAACGCGCGCGGCCTGCCAGGTCGGCGATGCGGTGCGCGAGACCGGCGAGGCTGAGCTCACCCGCGTCGTGGATGACCACCGACAGCAGACCCTTTTCGGTGTCCACCGCGATTCCCAGGTGCACCGCACCGTGGTAGGTGATCTCCTTCGTGTCCTCGTTGTAGGACGCGTTGACGTTCGGGTGCTGCTTGAGCGCCTCGACGGTGGCCTTCGCGAAGAACGGCAGGAACGTCAGGTTGACGCCCTCGCGCTCCTTGAACGCCGCCTTCGCCCGCTGACGCAGTTTGGCGACCTTCGTGACGTCCACCTCGTGGACCTGCGTGAGCTGCGCGGAAAGCTGCAGCGACTCGCGGGTCTTCGTGGCGGTGATCTGGCGGATCCGGCTGGCCTTCTGCACGGTTCCGCGCAGTGCCGCGAGCTCCGGCGAAACCGCGGCCTTGCGCGGAGCGGCCGGAGCCGACGACGCGGCGGATGCCGGTGCGGCGGCGGACTGGGCGGCGGGGGCCGAGGCTGCCTTCTGCTTGGCCTCCGCGGCCGCGAGCACGTCCTGCTTGCGGATGCGGCCACCGACACCGCTGCCGGTCAGCGCCGACAGGTCGATGCCGTGCTCCGACGCGAGCTTGCGGACCAGCGGCGTCACGTACGGCGAGCTGTCCGAACCGTTGTCACCGCTCGCCGCCGGGGCAGGCTGTGCGGCGGGCTTCGGTGCCTCGGCCTGCTTCGGCGCGGGGGCGGCTTCGGCCTTGGGCTCGGCCTTGGGCTCGGGCTCGGGCTTGGGTTCCGGCTTGGGCTCGGGCTTGGCCTCCTGCTGGGGGGTCTCGGCCTTCGGCGCCGGGGCGGACCCGGCCGCACCGATCACCGCGAGCACGCCGCCGACCTCGACGGTCTCGTCCTCACCGGCACGGATCTCCAGCACGGTGCCGGCGACCGGGGACGGGACCTCGGTGTCGACCTTGTCCGTGGAGATCTCGAGCAACGGCTCGTCGACGTCGACGCTGTCGCCGACCTGCTTGAGCCACCGGGTGACGGTGCCCTCGGTGACGCTCTCGCCCAGCTCGGGCAGCTTCACCTCGGTGCCTTCGCCGCCCGAAGCCGGCGCGGTGTCCGGCTTGGACGGCGCGGACGCCTGCTCCCGCGCGGGCTCCGGCTCGGGTTCGGGTTCCGGCTGCGCTTCTTCGGCGGCCGGTTCGGCGGAACCGGAGGACTCCGGAACACCGCCGGTGCCGTCGTCGATGATCGCGAGCACGCCGCCGACCTCGACGGTCTCGTCTTCCTGCGCGCTGATCTTCACGACCTTGCCGGCGACCGGGGACGGGACCTCGGTGTCGACCTTGTCCGTGGAGATCTCGAGCAACGGCTCGTCGACCTCGACGGTGTCGCCCTCCTGCTTCAACCACCGGGTGACGGTGCCCTCGGTGACGCTCTCACCGAGCTCCGGCAACGTGACGGAGTAGGCCATCGTTCGCTGACTCCCTTGATATGTCTTGCTTGGTCTGGTTCTTCGACGGTGAGACGTCAGCTGTGCACGTGCAGCGGCTTGCCCGCCAGGGCGAGGAACGCTTCACCGAGGGCCTCGGTCTGGGTGGGGTGCGCGTGGATGAGCGGGGCGACGTCCTCGGGGAAAGCCTCCCAGCTGTAGATCAACTGCGCTTCGCCGATCAGTTCGCCGACGCGGTCGCCCACCATGTGCACGCCCACGACCGGCCCTTCCGGGGCCTTGATCAGCTTGACCCCGCCGGAGGTCTTGAGGATCTGGCTCTTGCCGTTGCCGCCGAGGTCGTAAGTGAAGGTGGTGACGTCGGAGCCGTACTTCTCCTTCGCCTGCGACTCGGTGAGACCGACCGACGCGACCTCGGGGTGCGAGTAGGTGACGCGCGGGATGCCGCTCTCGTCGATGACGCGCGGCTCCTGGCCGGCGATCTCCTCGGCGACGAAGATGCCCTGCTGGAACCCGCGGTGCGCGAGCTGCAGACCAGGGACGATGTCGCCGACGGCGTAGACGTTCGGCAGGTTGGTGCGCAGGCGGTCGTCGGTGAGGACGAAGCCGCGCTCCATCTTGACCCCGGCCTCCTCGTACCCGTGCCCTGCCGAGTTCGGGCCGCGGCCGACGGCGACCAGCAGCAGGTCGGCTTCAAGCGTCTCGCCGGATTCCAGCGACACGCTGACGCCGTCGTCGTCCTGCTTGGCGCCGGTGAACCGGACGCCGGTCTTGAAGGCGATCTTGCGACGGCGGAAAGCGCGCTCGAGCTGCTTGGACGCGTACTCGTCCTCGTTCGGGACCAGGCGGGGCAGCGCCTCCACGATGGTGACGTCGACGCCGAAGGACGCCCACACGGACGCGAATTCGACACCGATGACACCACCGCCGAGGACGATGACCTTCTTCGGGATGTAGTCCAGCGAAAGGGCCTGCTCGCTCGCGATGACGCGGCCGCCCAGCTCCAGGCCGGGCAGCGTCTTCGAGTACGAGCCGGTGGCGAGGATGACGTTCTTGCCGGTGTAGCGGGTGCCGTCGACCTCGACGGTTGTGCCGCCGACGAACGTCCCGGTGCCCTCGACGAGGTTCACCTTGTGCGCCTTGGCCAGGCCCTGCAGGCCCTTGTACAGGCGGGAGACGATCCCGTCCTTGTACTTGTTGACCCCGGCGATGTCGATGCCTTCCAGCACGGCCTTGACGCCGAAGCTCTCGGCGTCGCGGGTCTCGTCGGCGACCTCCGCCGCGTGCAGGAGGGCCTTGGTCGGGATGCAGCCTCGGTGGAGGCACGTCCCGCCAAGCTTGTCCTTTTCGATCAGGGTGACGGAAAGGCCCAGCTCGGCCGCGCGGAACGCGGCGGCGTAGCCGCCCGATCCGCCACCCAGGATCACAAGGTCGGCGGAGGTTTCGGTCACTTCAATAACTCCTCGGCAAGCGGTAGGGGTGGTGCTCTGGCGCCGCTTCGCGCGGTATACGCGCGCGCGGACACTTGCCATCTTGTCACTACGCGCGGCGGGCCTGCGACCTAGCCGGGTATGCGACGGCGAGCACACGCCCGAGTCGGGATAATGGCCATCGGACGCGAGTGGGAAGTGAGGTGGTCGGAGTGGGTCTGTTCGACTCGCTGCGCAGACGTTCCAAAGGCGGGCAAAAGCCCGGTACGCTGCGGAAAGCCTCTTCAAACGACTTCAAACACCTCGAAGAGTGGTCCGCGTCGCGGACCGGTGTCGAGGCCTATGTGGAGCCCAAGACCAACGTCACCGATACCACAGTGGTCCTCATCGCCCACGACGGTGAATGGACGCGGCGACGGGTCGAGAGTCTGGACGCCGCGCGGCAGTTCGGTCACAAACGGTCGATCCCCGTGTACGAGGTGGCACGGGTCGGCTATCCGAAGCGGATGCGGGAGTACACCGAGCGGAAGAAGCGCGGCGAAGCCTGACCTGGCCGGGTTGGTCGTGAGTGGTAAGGACGGTTATTGAGGGGTAAGGCAACGTGGCGCCTTCGGGCGAGATGGTGCCCGGGGTGGCGTGGCACTCGCGTGCTCAAACACGGATCTCGCGTGCTTGAAGCCGGATCTTGCGTGCTTAAAGGCGGAACTCGCGTGCTTGAAGCCGTAACTCGCGTGCTTAAAGCCCGCCGCTCACGAGACGTGACCCCTGCGTTCCGGAGCCGCTCTTGCCCCGGAAGTACAGGAAGGCCCCCTTCCTTGCTAGCGCAAGGAAGGGG
>NZ_JBFBBY010000155.1:0-16695 GCF_040682875.1 Amycolatopsis sp. NPDC051071
CCGTCGTCTCGAAGATCCCAACACCGCGCGACGGCCGGGACGGCAAGGAAGGAGGCCTTCCTGTACTTCCAGGAACCTCAGCGGCAGCCTCACACAGCGACCAACAGCCACCTGACCTCAAGATCCCGACTTTGCCGGGGCCCTACCCTTGCGAGCAGGAAAGGAGGCCTTCACGGATCATGACGGACTAGACCGGCTTCACCGGACCGCGTCCCACCGACTTCCCGACGCTCGCCGGCCGCTCAGCCACGCCGGGCTGAACGAAACCGTTGATGTGCAAGGAAACCGAGCGGATCGACCCGGTGTCGCCACCGGCGACGTCCACCGCGGTGAACTTCCAGGTACCGTCGGCCGCCGTGCCGGAGGTCAGGCCCCCGAGCACCTGCGCCGGCTTGTACGTGCCGGTGAACGGCGCGTTCGCCGCGGTCACCGAAGTGAACGGGGCGGTCGCGGTGTCGGCGAAGGCCACCTGGCACAGATTGTTGCCCGAGGCACCCGCACGCTGGAACACGGTCCCCTTCGCACCCGAGGGCGAGGTCAGCGTGCCGACCAGGTCACCGACGTACGAGTGGTTGATGCCCACCGTCTCCGACGTCTGGTCGGTGTTGCACGTGGCACCGTCCACCGAGAACGTCAGCTTCGACGCGCGCCCGACACCGCTCACCGTGATCGGCACGGTGACGCCGGTTGGGTCGCTGTCCGGGATGGCCACGGCGGCACCGGCGTAGGCGAAGTTCTTCGCCACCGGCGACGGAGTGCCGACGGGCAGCGAGAACGACGTCGTGGTCGGCGAGAACGAACCCGCGAAGGTCACCCGTGCGTTCAGCACCACCGGCGCGCCCAGTTCCTGGGTAGTGGGAACGGTGATGGTGAAGTCGTTCACCCCGGTCTGCCCTGGGCTGATCGTGCCGTACGACTTCGAGCGCGGCGCCACCGTGACACCCGGGGTCGGGCTGCTGAGCACGACGCTGGTCGATGTCGCGGTGCCGTCACCCCGGTTGGTCACCGGCAGGGTCACCTTGGCGGTGTCGCCCGGGTCGAGCGCCGAACCGCCGTCGGCCGGGGTGACCGTCGGCTGGCCCGCGGTCGCGAGCGGCTGCGGGCTGGCACCGGTGTAAGCGAGCACCTTGTCGGCGAGGATGACGCCGGCACCACTGGAGTTGTCGCGGCCAGGGGTCAGGATGTCGACGGCGGTGTTGATCAGCGCCTCGCGCACGTCGGCCGGGGGCAGCCCCGGGTTACCCGAGAGCACCAGGCCCGCGATCGCGGCGGCGTGCGGTGCGGCGGCCGACGTGCCGTAGAACGTGGTGAAGCCGGTGACGCTCGTGGAGACGCCGTCGGCCGCGGTGATGTCCGGCTTGGCGCGGACCTCACCACCGGTCCCGGACACGTTGCCAGGGGTGATCGGGGTGCCGTCGGCGTGGTAGAACGCGCGCCGAGGACCGTCCGAAGTGAACCGTTCGACCTTGGTCGACGCGCTGAACGCACCGGGGAACGGACCGGCCGGGTTGGCCGGGTCACCCGGTTCGAGGGCACGCGAGAACGCCTTGGCCGCCGGAGCGGCCGCGACGCTGAACGCGTCCCGCGCGGCCGAGTGGCCCACTGTCACGCCGGGCCTGGTGTAGGCCTTGAGACCGTCGGCCGAGTCGGTGAACCGGCCACGTAGCGCGGACAGCGAGAGGTAGCGTCCCTCACCGGAGAACTTGACGATCGCCAGCCGCAGCCCGGCGCCACCCGTGGTGTCCACCCGCTCGTAGGCGTCCTGGGTCCCGGTCTGGTTGTCCTGGCTGAAGTCCACGACGTTGCCCGCCGCGTTCAGCAGGTACAGGTCGTAGTCGTTGGTGGAACGGCCCAGCGGGTCCGACCAGAACAACGTGACCGGCACGGCGCCGGACGCGCTCGAGATCGGCTCGAAGATCTGGTTGCCCGCGGCACCGGCGAAATTGTGCGCGGCGCCGGCGAACTTGCCGACTCCCTTGCCGGAGTCGGCGAAGTCGCCTTCCCAGTGGCCCGAGGTGCCGTCGGCGACGTTGCCCTCGTTACCGGCCGAGGAGAAGTACAGTGCGCCGTTGGCGGTCACGTCGTTCACGGCCTGGGCGATGATCCAGTCCTGGAACGGGGATTCCTTGAAGTACAGGACATCGTCGACGATGACGTCGCAGTGCGCGTCGAACCGCAGTTTGCGGATGTTGTCGGCGAAGCTGGCGTCGGAGTTGAACGCGCTGGCGAAACCGAGCGACGCGTTCGGCGCGAGGTCGTGAATGATCTCGAGCATCGCGGTGCCCTCGTCGCCGTCACCCTCCTGGCCGGGGATGACGTCGACGCCCGCCGGGAGTTCGCCACGCGCCTGCGAGGTCGCGAGCGAGTCGACACCGTCGGACAGCGCGCAGATCTTGGTGCCGACGCCGGTGACGCCGAACTGCTGGCGCGCGGTGTCGGCGTTGTGGGCGCGGTCGCCCTCGCTGTTGACCGGCCCGGCGGCGATGCCGACCTGACCCTTGGCCTCGACGGCCTTCTTCAGCTCGGCCGCGATCCGGGTGGCCTTCTCTTCCTTGCTCTCCTGCTTCGCCTGTTCGCCCGCGGTGGCGGGCTCGGCGAGCTGGCGGGCGGTGAACGCCTCGTTGGCGGCTTCGACCTTCTTGACGTCGGCGCGCCCGGCGATCGCGGGGACCGCGTTCAGCGGGACCTCGGCGCGGACGCTGCCGTAATGTTCGGAAACCGCGCGAATTCCCGCACCGGATTCGCGGAGGCTCTTCAGGAGTTCGTCCGAGACCTGGCCCCGGATGTCCACGAGCACGGTGCCGGCCGCGGAGACCTTCGCCCCAGACCCCAGTGCGGGAACCGCGGAGGCCGACATGCGCTGTGCGCGGAGTTTCTGTTCGACGAGCAGTCGGCTGTCCACTTTGGACTCACCGGCGGTCTGGCTTTTCTTGATCGACTGCAATGCCTCGATCTGCCGGACGCTGTTCTCCGAGAACGCGTCCGGGGATTGAGTGGTATCCGCTCCCGCGACGGGCGGGCTGACCAGGCCGAGCGCGGTGACAAGCACCGCGGTGCCCGCGGTCAGGATCGTTCTTCTTCTCCTGCTAGAACGGGTTGGACGCACGTGCGCCTCCGATTCCTAGGCGCGTGCCCCGACTCACGCTGACCAATGCCGGCGATCACCGGCTGGATCAAGCTAAGTACCGCGCGTGCACCGGCGGCAGGCGCCGTTCGAGTGACGTCGGAATGGGATTTTCCGTTTTTGACCAGACGCTGTAGGCCGTTCAGCGTAATCGTGTGGTCACGTGGAGCTTCGTCGTAACCGTGTTCCCCCGGATGCCATGAGGGGTCCCCATAGGACACTTTTCGTCCTATGGGGACCCCTCATGACACGCGGAGCGGTTACAGGACGAACGAATCCGACCAAGGCTGCGAAGCGCGACCGGACAACCCGTCCAAAAGGGTCACCGCCTGTTTGTCCGTCAGCGACGCCACGAAGTCGACCACGGCGCGCCCGCGCGCGAGCCCGCGCACGGCGTCGGCGCCGGTGACCGGTTCCCCGGTCGCCCCGATGAGTAGTTCCGGCGACGTCCGCGCGAGCGCACTGAACTCCGACTGCGCCAGTTCGACGAGGTCGTGCAGCCGCCGCGGCAGCCGGTAGAACTCGTCGCGGTCGAGCAGCCAGGCGTCGAGCGCGTCGACCAGCGTCGTCACCAGGCTCGCCTGGCCACGCTGGTGCAGCGCCAGTTCCGGGCGCAGCAGCACGAACCGCCGGTGGACGAACTTCAGCACCTGCACTTCGTGCCATTGCGCGGGCCGCAGCGTGAGATGTCCTGTCCGGGTCGAGGGCGACGGCACCACCTGCACGCCGTCGACGAGCCGCGCGGTCCACTTCGAGGAGAACGCGGCGGTGGCCTGCTCCGCTTCGATGGAACCGTCGAAACCGGTGGCCAGCAGGCCGTCGACGAGTTCGGCGCGGACACGGGCGATGGCGCTGGTGAAGGCGTCGTCGTCGACGATCCAGCCGTCCTTGGCGTGCATCCGGCGGCGCAGCCGTTCCAGCGAACGGCCGGGCAGCCGCCGTTCGGCGGTCAGTGTCGCGTCGTCCAGTCCGGCCAGTTCGACGGCGTGGTTGATCCAGCCGCTGAACTCGGCCGCGACCGGCGCGTGCTGCAGGACGCCGATGCGGTGGAAGTCCTGGAGGTCGTGGATGGCGTACGCGATGTCGTCCGCGGTGTCCATCACGGACGCTTCGACGGTCTGCTGCCAGGGTTCGATCCGGCCGTCGAACGGCGCCCGCGCCTGGACGAAGTCGTCCAGTTCGGTGCTGTAGGCGGAAAACTTGCTCGCGCCGGTGCCGGGAGCGTCGGCCGGTTCGGCCGCGCCACGCGGCTGGACGTCCATCGACGTCGGATGCGGATCGGGCACGTGCAGCCGGGCCCACGGGTACTTCAGCACCGCGGCGCGGACCGCGGTGGTGAGGTCGAGGCCGGACGCGGACGGGCCGCGCACGTCGGTGGTGGTGATGATCCGGAACGACTGCGCGTTGCCCTCGAACCCGTCGGCGAGGCCGAACCGGTGCCGGGCGATGCGGTCGAGGGTCTGCTCCCCCAGATGCCCGAACGGCGGATGCCCCAGATCGTGCGCGAGTGCGGCGGCCTCGGCGACGTCCGGGTCGCAACCACCCAGTTTCGCGGCGAGTTCGGCGGAATCGCTGGCGGAGTTGATCCGTTCGGCGATCGCACGCGCGACCTGCGCGACCTTGAGGCTGTGCGTGAGCCGGTTGTGCAGCAGCCCGGCGCCCCCGGCGCTGACCACCTGCGTCACTCCGCCGAGCCGGGCGAAGAACGGCGACGCCGCGATCCGGTCCCGGTCGATCCGGAACGGGCTCGTGGCGAGGTCGCTGAACCCGGCGCTCTCACTCTCCGGGTCTCGTCGCCACGTCCTCGGGTCCGTCTGTTCCATGCGTCACACCGTATCCGCCGGGCAGGCATGGTGAGATGCCCAGGTGGCGGACGTGGTGATCGCGGGAGGCGGCCCGGCGGGGCGCGCGCTCGCCCGCGCCTGCGCCCGCCGGGGCCTGGCGACGGTCCTGGTCGACCCGGCGCCGGACAGGCGCTGGAAAGCGACCTACGGGCTGTGGGGCGACGAGCTGCCGTTGCTGCCCAAGAGTGCCATCGCATGCGCACCCTCGGCGACGCTCGCCTTCGGGACCGGGCCGCACATCCTGGAGCGGCAGTACCTCGTGGTGGACAACGCAGGCCTGCGCGACTGGCTGTCCGGCGGCTACGACGTCGTCTCCGGAGCGGTGTCCGGTGTCGAGCACGGCCGGTTCGGCTCGACGGTGCGGCTTTCGGACGGCCGGCTGCTCGCCGCGGGGCTGTACTTCGACGCTTCCGGTGCCCGGCCGAAGGGCGACCGGTACGAACAGACGGCGTTCGGCGTGGTCCTGCCTGCCGAAGACGCGCTGCGCCTGGTGGACAGTGCCGATACCGCGATGTTCATGGACTGGCGTGGCAGCGAACAGGGCTTCCTGTACGTGCTGCCGCTCGGTGACGGCACCGTCCTGGTCGAGGAGACCTCACTCGCCCGCAAACCTGGCCTGCCACTGGAGGTGCTGGCGGCGCGGCTGCGAACACGGCTGTCCGCCGCCGGGCTGAAGCCCGGCGACCGCGAGGAACGCGTGCGGATCGTGCTCGACGTGCCGGTGCCCCGGCGTGGCCGGATGGTGCCGTTCGGGGCCGCCGCCGGGCTGGTGCATCCAGCGACCGGGTACAGCGTGGCGACGTCGGTGCGGCTTGCGGATCCGGTTGCCGACGCCGTCACCCGGACGTGGGACCGAGGGCCTGCCGAAGCCGCGTCGGCCGCTCACCGGGCGCTGTGGCCGTCCTCGGCCCGCGCCGTGCACGGCCTGCGCCGGTACGGGCTGCGCGCACTGTGCGGGATGCCGCCCGAGGTGGTCCCGGTGTTCTTCGATTTGTTCTTCACCTTGCCCACCGGACTCCAGCGGGCCTTCACGTCCGGTCGCGAGGATATTTCGGGTACCGCCGAAACGATGTCGACACTTTTCCGAACGGCGCCATGGCAAGTAAGGAAGTACCTGATCGGGTGACGTGCATTACGCCGTTCTAGGTAACCTGGTGCCTGCACGATGAACATCAGTCGACACGTATTTCGCTCCTTGTGATGAGCGGCGAATATGCGTTTGTGACGTTGCAGATCGCGGTCCGCTTCGCTTACCAGCCGTTGTACAGCCTGCACACCGGTGGCGTCGTCGCGTTCGAAGCCCTGGCGCGGCCGGGACGCGGCACCGCCCACGAACTGCTCGCCGACGCCCGGCGCAGCGGCAGGCTGGCCGAGGTCGACGTCGGCCTGGCCGCCGAGGCCGTCCGCCGTCAGAACGAACCACAGACCACGCTCCCCCTGCACCTGAACCTGTCCGCGCGGACATTCTCCGCGCCCGTGTCCCGGTTCGACCCGCTGATCGACGCGCTCGGCCTGTCCGGCCGCCGGACCAGGGACGTCGTACTGGAGATCGGGCCGCCGTTCTCCCAGGTCCCGGCCGACCAGCTGCTCACCGGCATGCGACGGCTCACCGAACTGGGGTTCCGGCTCGCGCTCGACGGCCTCGGCCGCGGCGACCTCCCGCTCACCCTGCTCGCTTCCGCGCCGATCGACCTGGTGAAACTCGACCACAGCGTGCTGCGCGGACTGCCGCACGACCCGGCAGCCGTCGCGGTGGTCGAGGCGGTGCTGCATTTCGCCTCCCGCACCGACAACCGGCTGGTCGCCACCGGACTCGAAACCACCGAGCAGCTGGAGTCCGCGCGCAGGCTCGGCGTGCGGATCGCGCAGGGCACTTTGCTCGCCCCGCCGGACGGCAACCACGCGCCGCTGCCCGCCCCGGACGCGCCCGGCCCGTTCATCCCCGGCACCGCCCGTGCCCGCCGCGTCGGCGACTTCCTCCGGCCCGCGACCACCCTGCCGGAGAGCGCCACCTGCGACGACGTCCGCGAAGTAATGGCCACCACCGACGGGCCGAGCGGCGTCGTCGGCATCGACGAGCGGCACCGTCCACAATGGTCGATCGACCGGACGCGCTTCCTGGTCGCGGTGACCGGGTTGTATGGCCATGCCCTGCACGCCAAACGGCCCGCGTCGCGGCTCGCCGACCAGCCGCATACGATCCACGCCGACGCGAGCGCGCTGGAGTTCCTCGAACTGGTCACCGACGCGGACTGGAGCCGCACCGGCGACGACGTCGTGGTGGTCGACGACCGCGGCCGCTGCGTCGGGGTGGTGCTGGTGAACGAGGTCGTCCGCGGCGTGGCGGAAGCGAAGGTCGAAGAGGCCGTCTCGCTGAGCCCGCTGACCCGCTTACCCGGCAGCGACGCCGTCGCCAGGGACGTCGACCGCCGGATCAACGCGCGGGAGCCGTTCGTCGCGGCCTGGCTGGACGTCGACTCCTTCAAGACGGTCAACGACACCGCCGGATTCGCCGCGGGCGACGACCTGATCCGCACACTCGGCCGGACACTCACCGATCTGGAGTCGAGGCTGCGCCGGATGCGCGTCAGCCATGTCGGCGGGGACGACTTCCTGATCGCGTGCGACGTCGACGAGATCGGGACGGTCGCCGCCGCGTTGCTGGACACCGCGTGGTCTGCCGACGGGCTGCCGGTGACGGTGTCGCTCGCGACCCTGGTGTGCGGAAACGGCGCGATCCGGTCCTATAAGGACGCTTCCCGGCTCTTGGCGCCGTTGAAGAAACGCGCCAAGGAGGTGCCGGGGTCGAGCTGGGTCCTCGGTCGCCCCGGCTCGGAGCGCGTCGAGGTCCTGCGCGGGATCACGACCCGGGGTCTCCCCGCCCAACGCGCCGCCGCCGGCTTCTGACCCTCCCTCCCCCTCCCCCTCCCCCTCCCCCTTCCCCTTCCCTTCTCCCCTTCCTTCCTCCTTCCCGCAATTAGTCCTCTAGTTGCGGTCCTAGCCCGGCGGCAAATGCCGATCTCGCGTGCCTGGACACGTAACTCGCGTGCTTGAAGCCGTAACTCGCGTGCCTGAAGTCGCAACTCGCGTGCTTGGAGCCGGAACTCACGTGTCTGGCGTGTTCCGGCTTCAAGCACGCGAGATCGGTCTTCAAGCACGCGTGATCGAAGTTCAGGCACGCGTGATCGAAGTTCAGGCACGCGGGGTCAGAGGTCGTGGGCGGCGCGCGGTAGGCGGAGAAACGTTCGTCGACATCGCAGAACTGCGCCGCGTTGTGCCGCGCGCGGGCTTCTAGTGACCTTTCCGCACCTCGTGCCCACAGATCCAGCTGGCTACGGCCGATCGCGTCGCCGCGGAAGACGTCGGACCAGCCGTCCGAGGCCTTTTCGTTCAGACTGCACACCGACGCGATGATTCGTCGACACCCCACTCGAAGTCTGCGAAGACCGCGACCCCAAGGGGATGTACGCGAAGGCCATGGCCGGCAAGATCAGCGGTTTCACCGGTGTCGACGCGCCTTACGAACGCCCGGAGACCCCGGATCTGGTGCTACGCCCGGAAAACGGGGATCCGGTCGCGATGGCCACGCTGATCCTCGCCGCACTGGACTGACGATCAGCCGCCGTTGGAGGCCCGGTACGGCGCGGTGGCGTAAGTGCGGGTGGTCGTGGCGGTCAGCTTCTCGACCGCGCGGAACATCGACTTCCCGAGCTTCGTCCGCGCCTTCAGCGCCGGGTGCGTCGCCGCGTAGTTGTCCTTGTTCACCGCCGCGTCACCGGCGAACGCGCCGGACGCGAACAACGAGTAAGTCAGGATCGGCTTGCCGTCCGCACTGAACATGACCCCGGCCTCGTTGCGGCCGTCGTTGAACCAGCCCGCCTTCGTGGCGACCCGCAACCGCTCGGCCGAGGTCAGGTCGAGCCGCACGCCGTCGGTGAACGCGCTCAGCGACCGCAGGATGGTCAGCAGGTACGCGGTCGACTTCGCCGAAAGCAGCGTGCCTTCGACCAGTTTCCGCAGCAGCGTATGCGTCTCGGCCGGGGTGGTCGTGCCGAGGAAGAAGCGGTTCGGGTTCGCCACCGGGACGACCTGCGTGTGCACGAATCCCTTGTCCCGCAGGATCTGGTTGAGTTCGGCGGCCGGGCAGACCAGCCCGCACAGCCGGACGGCGGTGTTGTCGGACAGCGTCAGCAGCGCGGCCATCGCGTGCCCGAGGGTCACCGAACTGGGGTACGCGCCGTCGAGCCCGAAGATGCCATCGGTGTCCTTGATGACGATGTCGGCGGTGACGTCGACCCGCTGGTCCAAAGTGAGCAGTCCGCGGTCGATCTTGTCGAGCACCGCGGTGGCGACCGCGATCTTGTTGACGCTGTAGGCCTCGACGACCGCGTCGGCGCGCTCGGAGACGGCGGGAACCAGGGTTCCGGCGGAGTCCGCGACGCTGATGCAGGACGACCAGGTGCCGCCGGCCTTCGCGGTTTCCCTGACGTAGACCTGGGAGATCCGGCGGGCGGCGGACGACGCGTCGGCGGCGGGCGTGTCGGCAGCGTCGGCAGCGTCGGCAGCGTCGGCAGCGTCGACATCGGACACTCCGGCCTCTTGAGCGGAGGCGACCTGCGCCGTACCGAGCACCGCGCCCGCGGCCGCGGCCGTGCCAAGACCCAGCAGGCGACGGCGGTTGACGTTGGTATCCACCCAGGAACTCCCTCACATCAGGGCGAGTATGTGGAAGTCAACCTACCGCGTTCAGCCCGCCGGTGTGACGAATCCGGTGTCGTACGCCTTGATCACCGCTTGTGTCCGGTCCCTCGCACCGAGTTTCGAAAGGACGTTCCCGACGTGTGTCTTGACCGTCTGCACGCCGAGGTACAGCTCACCCGCGATCTCCACATTGGACAGACCGCCCGCCATCAACCGCAGCACCTCGCGTTCACGTTCGGTGAGACCGGCACCGGCGAGGCCATCCCGCGGGCCGCGTTTGGCCTGCTGCGACGCCAGCCGCCGAATCGCCGCCGGGAACAGCAGCGACTCCCCCGCCGCCACGGTCCGGATCGCCGCGACGATCTCCTCTGGCCGGGTCCGCTTCAGCAGGAACCCGCTCGCACCGGCGAGCAACGCGTCGTAGACGTAGTCGTCGTTCTCGAAGGTGGTCACCACGATCACCTTCGGCGGATTGTCCATAGTGGACATCAGATGCGTGGTCGCGCGAATCCCGTCGACCGAAGGCATCCGGACGTCCATCAGCACGACGTCGGGCTTGAAGCGGGAAACCAGACCAGGCACCTCGGCGCCGTCGGCCGCTTCCCCCACGACCTCCAGATCCGGCTCGGAGGCGACGATCGCCCGCAACCCGGCCCGGATCAGCTGCTCGTCGTCGACCAGCAACACGCCGACGCTCATCGCCGTTTCCCCCATGGCACCGCCACCTCGACTTCCCACCGTTCGTCCGCGCGGCCCGCCGTGATCGTGCCACCGAGCACGTCCACCCGTTCCGCCATCCCCCGCAGCCCCCGGCCGCCCCCCTCGCGTGACGGCGCCGCCGCACCGAGCGGATTCGACACCCGCAGCCGCAGCAGCTCCGGCCCGGCGTCGACGAGCACCGTCACCGGCACCTTACCGGCGTGCCGCAACGCGTTCGTCAGGCATTCCTGCAAGATCCGGTACGCCTCGCGGGAGACGACCGGCGGCACCGCCGACGGCTCGCCCCGCATCTCGGCCGCCACTTCCGCGCCGGCCAGCCTGGTCGCCTCGACCAGTGCGGACAGCTCCCCCAGCCCGGATTGCGGCGTCCTGGCCGATGCTTCCTCACGCAGCAGGCCCAGCACATGGTCGAGGTCGTCGAGTGCGGCGCGCGCGGAATCCTCGATCGCGGTCAGCGCCTGTTCGGTGAAGTCCGGATCGGACCGCAGTGTCCGGCGCGCGGCCCCGGCCTGGATCGTCACGACACTCAGCGCGTGCCCGACCGAATCGTGCAGTTCCCTGGCCAGCCGGTTGCGTTCAGCAAGTTGTTCGGTGCGCTTCTCCAGCTGGGCGATCCGCTCGGCGGCCGAGACGCCCAGCAGGCTCCGGGCGACCCGGGTCAGCACCGCGCCTGCCAGCCAGACGCCGTAGGCCAGCGCGACGAGGCCGAGCAGGAACACCACCGGGATCCACGCGCTCGCCCAGCCCTTCGGCACCACGATCGGGTTTTCGGCGGACAGTGCGATCCGGCCGGTGAACGGCGCCGCGACCGCGAAACCGAAGGCGACCGGGACGAGCAGGCTCACCAGGCTGACCGCGCAGCCGGAGCCCACGTGCAGCAGGAACATCGCACTCGACCGCAGCCGGACGGGCCAGCTGCCCGCGGGCCCGAAGGTCACTCCGGGCACGGGATCGTCCAGCAGTTCCCGCACGGCCGCGCCTTCCAGCACACGAACGGCGGGAATGAACGACGACGCGATCATCACCAGGACAACGGTGATCAGCCCGATGACGACCCCTCGCTCCATCGTCACGACGAGCGGCAGCAGCGAGGGCACCACGATGGCGGCGAAGAGCAGATACGGCACGCTGAGGGCGCCGCCGAGGATGAAGTACACCCAGCGGCGGTACGTCGCCCGGTCGACGAGCGGGCCGAAAAGTCGCATGAGCTCTTTCTAATGTGTGACGGCTTGGCGCGGATCCCTCAGCAGTATCTCCGCGATCTCCCTCGCCAGCGTGATCCGGTGCGCGTCACCGTCGATGCCGATATGCGCCACCGCGCCTTCCAGCAGCAGGAAGATCTGCTCCGCGAGCCGCTCTGGATCGGCCGCGTGCGGCGCGTCCTCGCGGATGAGTTCGGCGAACTTCGCCCGCACCACCGCCTTGTGCCGCCGGATCACGTCGAGCCCCGGATGCCCGGCCGTCAGCTCGGCGGCCGCGTTGAGGAACGCGCAACCCCGGTCTCTCCCGAGCTTCGGATGGTCCATGTAGGAGTCGAAGACCGTCAGCGCACGGGGCGGGCCGGCCTCGGACAGCCGCTCTTCGAGAAAGGCCCACCAGACGTCGTGACGGCTCCGCAGGTACGCGACCATGAGCTCCGTCTTCGACCCGAAACACGCGTACAGGGTCTTCTTCGTGACGCCGGCGGCCTCGGCGATGGCCGCGACGCCCACGGCGTTCAGGCCGTCCCGGTAGAACAACGTGCTCGCCGCGCTCAGGACGCGCTCGCCGGCAGGGGTCAGCATGCCTCGACTATACCGATCGGTTGACCTGAGCGTGAAAAGCAGGAACACTTCCCGTGTATACCGATCGGTATACCTCTGGAGGAAAGCTGATGGTTTCTTCGCACAAACGCGAGCTGACCCTCACCGCGGCGGGGTTGTCCCTGATCGCGGTGTCGTACGGGCTCGCGCGGTACGCGTACGGCCTCTTCGCGCCGACGCTGCGGACCGAGTTCGACCTCGACGGCGGCACACTCGGCGCCATCGCCGCGGGCAGCTACGTCGCGTACTGCCTCGCCGTCATCGCCTCGACCGCCGTCACGACTCGCTGGGGTGCGCGGGCGGGGGCACTCGCCGCCGGGACGAGCGCGACCGCGGGAACCGCCTTGATCGCGGCCTCGCCGAACGTGGCCGTCCTCGCACTCGGCGTCGTACTGGCCGGAGCCAGCACCGGGCTGGCGTCCCCGTCACTCGCGGACGCGGTCTCGCGTGTCGTCCGCGTGACCCGCCGAGACCGCGCGCAATCCGTGGTGAACGCCGGCACCGGCCTCGGCGTGCTCGTCTCGGGCCCGGTCTCGCTGCTCGCCATCGGCGACTGGCGGCTGGCCTGGTGGGCCTTCGCGGCGGCATCGGCACTGGTGACGCTGTGGATCGCCCGCGTCGTGCCGTCGGTCAGGGAGAAGACGAAGAGCGGCCTGCCGTCCCCGCTGTTCCCGCCTGCCACCGGACGGCTGCTGCCCGCCGCCGCGCTGCTGGGTGCGGCCAGCGCCGCGATCTGGACGTTCGGCCGGGATATCGCCGTCACGGTCGGCGGGATCGGCGAAACCGAGTCGACCGTGGTGTGGATCGTCCTCGGCGTAGTCGGCCTGGCAGGCGCGTTCACCGCCGAACTGACGTCGCGGGCGGGCCTGCGCCGGACCTGGTCGGCCGGGATGCTCCTGTTCGCGGTCGCGACCGCCTTGTTCGCGGTCGCCACCCGATCGCTGCCCGCGCTCCTCGTCGCGGCCGCCCTCTTCGGCGCCGTCTACATTGGACTGACCGGCGTGCTGATCCTCTGGGGCACCAGGGCATATCCGGCGTCGCCCGCGTTCGGTGTCGGCCTGGCCTTCTTGATGCTGGCACTCGGCCAGGCCGCCGGAGCGCCACTCATCGGGCTGCTCGGCGACCTCGCCGATCTCCGCCTCGGGTTCCTCGCCGCGGCGGCAATGGCCGTCCTCGGTGTCCTGTTCGCACCCCGCGAGGCGACCACGACCTACAACTTCGGGGCCCGTTCCCTCTCAAGGGTGAGCTCCGTCCCGCCGGAGCGGGAATCCCGGGGGGACTGCGCGTGATGTCCTCATCGGCATGAACCTGCTGCTCGGCCTGCTCACCCTGCCCGTCTACGCGCTGATGCTGTGGCCGCTCGTGGTCGCCGCCCGCCGCGTGCTGGGGGTGCGGATCGGCGTGATCCGCGCGTTCTGCGCGGCGGGCTTCGGCTGGCTCGTCGCGGGCGGCATCCTCAGCGCGTTCCCCCGGCCGATGTTCGCGGGTGGCGGCGCCTTCGCCGGACTGATCATCCCGGTGGCGGGTGGCGCTTTCCTGGCGACGCTGATGTTCTTGTTCGTGGCGGAGTTCGTCCTCCCGTCGGGTGCCGGGCTCGGGTTGATCGGCCGGATCCGGTCCCTGCGCCGCCGCGCCGCCCGGACCCGGCGGTACTCGCAGATCACCCGGATCGCGGTCAAACACGGCCTCGGCCGCTACCTCACCGGCCGCCGCGAACCCGGGCTCGCCCAGGTCCGGCACGCCAAACTGGCCCGTTCGCTGCGGCGGGCGCTGGAAGAGGGCGGCGTGACGTTCGTGAAGCTCGGCCAGCTGCTCTCGACGCGGTCCGATCTGCTCCCGCCGGTGTTCATCGACGAGCTGAGCAAACTCCAGGACCAGGTCGCCTTCGCCGACGCCGACGAGATCGCGACGGTGCTGCGGGAGGAACTGGGTGGCGACCCGGACGAGATCTTCGCCGAGTTCGACCCGGAACCGATCGCGGCCGCGTCGATCGCGCAGGTCTACCGCGCGAAGCTGCGCGACGGGCAGGACGTCGTCGTCAAGGTGCAGCGGCCCGGTGTGCAGGCGCTGGTCGACCGGGACCTCGACATCGTCCGCCGCGTCGCGGCCGCACTGGACCTGCGTGCGGACTGGGCCCGTTCGCTCGGCGTTGTCGACCTCGCCGAAGGATTCGCCGACGCGCTGGTCGAGGAACTCGATTTCCGCACCGAGGCCAGGAACATCGAGTCCGTCGCCGCCGCCTACGCCGGCACCGAGGTCGCCATGCCGACCGTCCACAAAGCACTGTCCACCGAACGCGTCCTGGTGATGCGGCGGCTCGACGGCAAACCACTCGCCACCGCCCGCGAGCAGGTCCCGGTCGCCGAACGGGTCAAACTCGCGCGGTCGATGCTGCGGTGCGTGCTAGGTCAGGTGATGGGCAGCGGCGTGTTCCACGCCGACCCGCATCCCGGCAACGTCCTGTTGCTCACCGACGGCAGGCTGGGCCTGCTCGACTTCGGTTCCGTCGGACGGCTGGACTCGGGACTGCGTGGCGGGCTGCAGAACCTGATCCTCGCCCTCGACCGCGGCGACCCGGCCGCGTTGCGCGATGGCCTGCTGGAGATCGTCGACCGGCCGGACGAGATCGAGGAGCAGCGGCTGGAACGGGCACTGGGTGCGTTGGTGGCCAAGCACTTCAACCACGGGCAGGCGCCGGATCTGGACATGTTCACCGACCTGTTCCGGGTGATCGCCGACTTCCGGCTCAGCGTGCCCCCGCCGATCGCCGCGGTGTTCCGCGCACTGGCCACCTTGGAAGGAACGCTGGCCGCGCTGGCGCCGGGCTTCAACATCGTCGTCGAATCCCGCGCCTACGCCGCCGAGCAGGTAGGTGCCGGGTTGCGACCGGAGTCGTTGCGCTCCACCGCCACCAACGAACTCATGGCGCTCCTGCCGGTGCTGCGCCGCCTGCCCCGCCGCATCGACCGGATCGGCAATGCGCTGGAACAAGGCAGGCTTTCGGTCAACGTCCGGCTGTTCTCCGACGAACGCGACCGCGACGTCGTGACCAGCCTCGTGCACGAAGTGCTGCTGGCGTTCGTCGGCGCGGCGACCGGGCTGATGGCCGTACTGCTGCTGGGCGGCGCGACCGGCCCGGAGATGCTGCCGGGGGTCACGCTGCACCAGATGTTCGGCTACAACCTGCTGGTGGTCAGCGCGTTGGTGGGATTACGACTGCTCTTCGTCGTTTTCCGGCGGACCGGGCAACGGTCACGATCACCCCGATGACACCGAGGACGATCAGCCCCGCTCCCCCGAACACCAGCATGCGCGAGGTGCGGAACCCGGTGTCGGACACGGGATCCCCGGGAAGGCCGGCTTCGACGAAAGCGGTGGTCTGCGGAAAGGGCTCAGCACCGAGGACGCTTCCCAGCCCGACAACGACTCCGAGCACCTTCGGCAGCGGGACGGCGCCGTTACCTGGCAAGTCGACGTAGATCCGTGAGTCCCGGGAATTATTGCGCTGATCGCCCGCGACGAACACCGCGTCCGGCGGCACCTGGACGCTGAACGGCCGGTACTCCTTGCGGCCGTAGCCATTGTCGTCCTCGGTGTACGGCTCTTTGACCGGCTTCCCGTTGACGGTGATCAGGTTGTCCTGCGTGCAGCAGACGACCTGATCACCACCGACGCCGATCACCCGTTTGACGGCCCGCCCCTCACCGGGGCCCGCGTCCGGAAACGCGGAAAGATCCATGAGCACCACCGCGCCGCGCGGTATCTCGGGGAGGGCGGCCCAGCGGTACAGCACGACCGTCCCCGGCTGGATCGTGGGCGCCATTCCGCCGCTGGGGACGCTCGCCATCCGGTAGCTCATCAGGGTCCAGAACCCGTATCCGCCGGTGCCGACACCGACGACCGCCAGCAGGATCATCACGAGCAGGAGCGGGGAGAATCTTCGCCTCGGCCCGGGGGTCTCGGCGGGCGGTGCGGGAAAGTCCGTTTCGGTCACAGCGCAGAGTAGCGCCGGTGGCCGACAGTTTCCGGCGAACCCTCAACCTCGGGGCGCGTACATGATGACCCCGACCCCGGCGAGACAGATGAGCGCGCCGATGACGTCGTAGCGGTCCGGCCGGTAGCCGTCGGCGACCATCCCCCACGCCAGCGAACCCGCGACGAACACTCCCCCGTACGCGGCGAGGATGCGGCCGAAGTCGGCGTCGGGCTGAAGCGTCGCGACGAAGCCGTAGAGGCCCAGTGCGACGACACCCGCACCGATCCAGACGTAGCCGCGCTGTTCCCTGACGCCTTGCCAGATCAGCCAGGCGCCGCCGATCTCCAGCAGGGCGGCGAGCGCGAACAGCGCGATGGAGCGGAAGACCATGCCGCCACCCAAGCAGACACCGCACCCCGTGGCTGGATATAGGCCGTTATACAGAGGTCGGCGGGAAGGCATGACAGCGGAGGGAAGGCATGGGTCGGGTTGTCGTGAGTGTTTTGGGTCGTTAGAACGACCCAAAAC
>NZ_JBFBBY010000156.1:0-16669 GCF_040682875.1 Amycolatopsis sp. NPDC051071
GTCCCCATAGGACGAAATTCGTCCTATGGGGACCCCTCATGACACTTGGGTGAGCTACAAAACCCGACGGCCCGAGAGCGCCCGCCCCAGCGTCAGCTCGTCCGCGAACTCCAGGTCACCGCCCATCGGCAGCCCCGAAGCGAGCCGCGTCACCGTCAGGCCGGGGAAGGGACGGAGCATCCGCACGAGGTACGTCGCCGTCGCCTCGCCCTCGGTGTTCGGGTCGGTCGCGATGATGATCTCGCTGATCTCCGCGCCACCGATCCGCGCGAGCAGTTCCCGCATCCGCAGCTGCTCCGGGCCGATGCCGGACAACGGGTCCAGCGCGCCACCGAGCACGTGATAGCGGCCCTTGAACTCGCGCGTCCGCTCGACGGCGAGCACGTCCTTCGGTTCCTCGACCACGCAGATGACCGTCAGGTCGCGGCGGGCGTCGCGGCAGATCCGGCAGGTCTCCTGCTCGGAGACGTTGCCGCAGACCTCGCAGAACTGCACGCCTTCCTTGACCTTGCCGAGCACTTCCTGCAAGCGCGAGATGTCCGCGGGATCGGCGGCCAGCAGGTGGAAGGCGATCCGCTGCGCGCTTTTGGGACCGACGCCGGGCAGCCGCCCGAGTTCGTCGATCAGATCCTGGACGACACCCTCGTACAAGCTAGCCGCCGAGCCCGGGGAAGCCGCCGAGGTCCGGCATCCCGCCGCCGAGGCCGCCGGCGAGCGGGCCGAGTTTCTGTTCGGTGAGCTTCTGCGCGTTGGCCGAGGCGTCCCGCACGGCCGCGACGACCAGGTCGGACAGCGTCTCGACGTCGTCGGGGTCGACCACCTTGGGGTCGATGGACAACGACTTGAGCTGGCTGTCGCCGGACACGGTCGCGGTGACGAGGCCGCCACCGGAAGTGCCGGTCACCTCCGTGCCTGCCAGCTCTTCCTGGGCCTCGACCAGCTTCTGCTGCATCTGCTGCGCCTGCTGCATGATCTGCGACAGGTCGAAGCCGCCACCGGGTTGCACCATGATCCGATCGGTCCTCTCCTGGAAAATCCTGTGCCGCCTACCAGCCTAGCCGTCACGCGTATGGCACCGTGGGCGCAGTGCGACGACGGGTGAGCCTGGTGATGGCGATCGGATTGGTGCTGTTCACGGCCTGTGGAGTGGAGACCCCTGCCCCACCGCCGGGGAATCCGCCTGCGCCGGGTACGACCACCGTCCTCACCACGCTGCCGCAGCCGAGTTCCGCGCCGAGCGTGCCACCGTCGAGTGCGCCGAAGCCGCCCCCCACGACTCAGCCGTCGAAGACGGGCAAGATCGTGGTGCTGGACCCCGGGCACAACGGTGGCAACTCCGGCAGACCCGGCGAGATCAACAAACAGGTCCCGGCGGGCCGCGGGAAGACGAAACCGTGCAATACCACCGGAACCGCGACGAATTCCGGTTATTCCGAGCACGCGTTCACCTGGGATGTCTCGCAGCGTGTCTCGGAAGCCTTGAGCGCCAAGGGAATCCGGGTCATTCTCACCCGGCGGAACGACACCGGCGTCGGGCCGTGCGTTGATGAACGCGCCGCGATCGGGAACGAAGCGCAAGCGGACGCCGTCGTGTCGATCCACGCCGACGGCTCGAATTCCGCCGGTGCACACGGATTCCACGTCGCTTATTCGGCCCCGCCGCTGAACGCCCAGCAAGGCGAGCCTTCGACGCGGCTCGCGACGGCGCTGCGGGACGGCATCCGCGCGGGCGGGTTCCCGACGTCGACGTACCTCGGTTCGAACGGGCTCGCGCCACGCGACGACCTCGGCGGGCTCAACCTCTCGACGCGGCCCGCCGCACTCATCGAATGCGGGAACATGCGCAACGCCGACGAAGCCTCGGCGATGGCGAGCGAAGAAGGCCGTCAAAGCTACGCCGCCGTCATCGCGAAGGCCATCGAGGATTACCTCGCGGGCTGAGCGGCTTCCTGGAAGCGCCCGTCAGCGTTCTTCGAGCGGACGGGCGTTGAGGTGCTCGGCGAGGAGCTTCCGCGCGATCTCGTCCGGGTCCTTCTCGGGCGGGAGCGGCGGAGGCGGCGGCGCGGGACTCGCGTCCTCGGAGTACAGCTCCTCGTCGTCCTCGACCGGCTCGGGCGGGAGCGGGATGTCCGGTTCGGTGGTCGCCACCTTCGGCCGCTGAGGTTCCGGCTTCGGCGGTGGCGGAGGCGCGGGAGCGGCTCCGGGTGCTTCGGCCGACCGGCGGGTGAACGACCGCTCGGACGCGGGAGGCGCGGCAGCGGCCTTCGCGGGGGCGGCGGTCTGCCGGGGCTGCGCGGCACCGTGCACGCACCGGACCTGCCAGTCGCCGCCGAAGACCTCCTTGAACGCGGCCGCGACGCGCTCCGCGTTATGCGGCTCGGAAATCCGGCGCGCCAGCGGTTCCGCGTTGTGCGTGAGCGTGACGGCGGTGCCCTCGACATTCGCCACGCTCGCCTGCGTGAGCATCGACGCGGTCACGGTGCCGCCCGGGGCTTTGCGGATCGCGGCCACCACCTGCGGCCAGCGGCCGCGGATCCCGTCCGTGTCCGTCGCTCCGCCACCCGACGCCGACGCCGACGCCGTCGCAGTCACCGACGCCGTCACCGCCGCCGGAGCAGGTGCGGCCGGTGCGGAAGACCGTTGGGGGGCAGGCGGTTCGGCGGCCGGTTCCGGCCGTGCGGGCGGCTGAGCCGCGGGCTGGGCGGACGGCTGCTGCCGCTCGGGCGGCGAGGCCGGGGCGGGTGCCTGAGCGGTTCGTTGCGACGGCCGCTGGAACGCGCGCACGGCTTCACCCGCCGGAGCGACCTGGGCCGGAGCCTGCGCCGCACCGACCGGAGCGGCCTGTACGGAGGCGGCCGCCTGGGCGGGCGGGGCGGCCTGCGCAGCACCCCCGGCAGGAGCGGCGACGGGCGCCGGAGCCGAAGCGGCACGACGCTCAAGCCGTTCGAGCCGGGCCAGCAGCGCGTCGGCGCCCTCGGCGATCGACGGCAGCAGCATGCGGGCGGTCAGCAGTTCCAGCACCAGCCGCGGCGAGGTCGCACCCCGCATCTCCAGGAGTCCATTGTGGACGATGTCGGCGTACCGCGAGAGCGTGGCTGGCTCCAGTTTGCCCGACTGCTCCTTCATTTTCTTGAGTTCGTCGTCCGGCGCGGAGACCAGTCCGGACTCACCCGCGTCCGGCACCGACCGCAGCATCACCAGGTCACGCAGGCGGTCGAGCAGGTCGGTGGCGAACCGGCGGGGGTCGTGCCCGGCCTCGGCGAGCCTCTCGACGGTGCGGAACACCCCGGCCGCGTCGTCCGCGGCCAGCGCGTCGACCATGCCGTCGATGAGCGCGACGTCGGTGACACCCAGCAGCGACACCGCACGCGAATAGTCGACGCCGTCCGGCCCGGCACCGGCCAGCAGCTGGTCCAGCACCGACTGCGTGTCGCGCGCCGAACCGCCACCCGCGCGGATGACCAGTGGATACACCGCTGGCTCGACCTGCGCGCCTTCATCGGCGACGTTGCGTTCGAGCAGTTCCCGCATCGACTTGGGCGGGATCAGCCGGAAGGGGTAATGGTGCGTCCGCGACCGGATGGTGGGCAGCACCTTGTCCGGTTCGGTGGTCGCGAAGATGAAGATCAGATGCTCGGGCGGCTCTTCCACGATCTTCAGCAGCGCATTGAAGCCCTGCGTGGTGACCATATGCGCCTCGTCGATGATGAAGACGCGGTAGCGCGAGTCGGCCGGGGCGTAGAAGGCCCTGTCCCGCAGCTCACGGGCGTCGTCGACACCACCGTGGCTGGCTGCGTCGAGTTCGGTGACGTCGACGCTGCCGGGGCCTTCGGGCGCGAGGTTGCGGCACGAGTTGCACTCGCCGCACGGATCCGGCGTCGGGCCCTTCGCGCAGTTGAGCGACCGCGCCATGATGCGCGCGCTCGACGTCTTTCCGCAGCCGCGTGGGCCGGAGAAGAGGTAGGCGTGGTTGATCCGACCGGCGGCCAGCGCGATGCGCAGCGGATCGGTCACATGCTCCTGCCCGACGACCTCGGCGAAGGTAGCCGGACGGTACTTTCGGTACAGCGCTAGTGCCACGGCCGCGAGGATACCGGGAGGCTCCGACAGGTGAGACCAGCACCGACCCCGGGCACCTATCCGGTCCGCTTCGGCACGGCCGAACTGCTCCGGGACGCCGACCGCCCCAACGCCTGGATGATCTCCGTCGACGGCGTGGCGCAGTCGCACGTCAACCTCGACGACCCGGCAGATCTCGAGTTCGACTACATCCGCCGGATCGCCGACGTCATCGACTGCCTCGCCGAAGGACCTCTCGACGCGCTGCACGTCGGCGGCGCGGCCTGCACGCTCCCCCGCTACGTCGCCGCGACGCGACCGCGCTCACGCCAGCTGGTCTTCGACGCCGACGGCGAACTCGTCGCGCTGATCCGGGAGCAACTGGGTCTGAAGGGGCTGAAGGTCCGGGTCGGCGACGGCCGCGAAGGCGTCTCCGAGAGGTACGACGCTTCGGCCGACCTGGTGGTCTTGGACGCTTTCGAGCGCGGAGTCTTCGCCGGCGGGCTCGCGACGGTCGAGTTCACGAACGAAGTCGCGCGCGTCTTGCGGCCTGCCGGGACTTACCTCGCGAACGTCTCGGACGGGCCGAACCTGCCGTTTCTCCGGCGTTTCCTGGCGACGCTGGCGACGTCATTCCCGCATGTCGCGTTGCTGGCCGAGCCGGGTGTCCTGCGTGGCAGGCGTTTCGGGAACATCGTGGTCGCCGCCTCGCGGGTCGAACTGCCGGTCGCGGACCTGACCCGGCGGGCCGCCTCCTCCGCCTACCCGGCTCGCTGCGTCGCGGGCGAAGACCTCCGTGAGCTCCAAGGCAAGGCCAAACCCGTCACCGACGCGGCCCCCATGCCGTCACCAGTGCCCCCAAAAGACGTCTTCGGGATCTTCTGAGGGGTAGGGGCGTGCGGCGTCTCTAAAACCGCACCTGGTCACCCAAGCAACCACCGCCGGGGGTCCGGGGGCGAAGCCCGCCGGGCGGGCTTGGGGTCGCACCCCAAAAAACAAGGGGACCCCGCGCACCCGTCAGAGCTTGCTTATCCTTGCTGCCTTCCGGCCCTGGGGAGGTTCACAAGATGGACGCCGCGCGGGGTCCGGGGACCAGTGTAGTCACTCCCGCCCGGTGGTGGAGGACAGTGGGGGTATGAGTACTTCGATCACCGCTCCGACCTGGGCCGATGTCCGTGCGGCCGTCGAAGCGGTCCACCCGTTCGTGCGACGGACGCCGGTGTTGCGTGCCGAGGTGGACGGCAGGCCGCTGGTCCTCAAGCTGGAGCATTTGCAGCGGAGCGGGTCGTTCAAGTTGCGGGGCGCGGTGAACGCGCTGGTGAGCGGGCCGTTGCCGGAGCGGGTGCTGACGGCGTCCGGCGGCAACCACGGGCTGGGTGTCGCGACGGCGGCTTCGCTGCTGAATCTGCCTGCGACGGTGTACGTGCCGGAGTCGGCTCCGCTGGCGAAGGCGCAGCGGATCGAAGCCGCGGGCGCGAAGCTGATCCGTCACGGCGCGACGTACGCCGAGGCAGCCGCGAAGGCGCTGGAGGCCGCGTCCGAGCCGGGTACGCGGTACCTGCACGCGTACGACGATCCGGCCGTCGTGGCCGGTCAGGGCACTGTCGCGGCGGAAATCGTCGAAGACGCGCCGGACGTCGACGCGATACTGGTCGCAGTCGGCGGTGGCGGGCTGGCGGCCGGGACGTCGCTGGCCGGGGTGCCGACATTCGCCGTCGAGCCGGAAGGGTGCCGTGCGCTGAGCGCGGCGCTGGAGGCGGGTGAACCGGTGGACGTCGAGATCGACTCGGTGGCTTCTTCCGCGCTGGGTGCGACCAAGATCGGGAGCGTCCCGTTCGGGGTGCTCCGGGAGCGGGTGACGTCCGTGCTGGTCAGCGACGCGGAACTGCTCGCCGCGCGGGACCGGCTCTGGGAGGAGTTCCGCCTCGCCGTCGAGCCGGCGGCCGCCGTCCCGTTCGCCGCGTGGCTGGCCGGGCGGACCGGTGGCGACCTCCCCTGCGTCATCCTGTGCGGTGCGAACAGCGAATGGACGCCCTGAAGCCGGCCCGATTCAGGCGGCCCGGAACCGGACCTGGAACTCCGTCCGCCCCGGGCGGCTGCTCACCCCGACGTACCCGCCGTGCGCGGCGACCACGGCCGCGACGATCGCCAGCCCGAGCCCGGTGCTGCCCGCGGCCCGCGAGCGCGAATCGTCGCCGCGGGTGAACCGGCCGAAGACGTCCGGGAGGATCTCCGGCGGGACACCCGGACCGCCATCCACAATGGACAGTGTCACCACTGAGTCCACTAAGGACAAAGAGGTGGCGACCTCGGTTCCCGCCGGTGTATGCGTGCGCGCGTTGCCCAGCAAATTGATCACCACCTGGTGCAGCTGGCCCGCGTCGCCGAGCACGGTGATCGGCTCCGGCGGAACCTCCAGCAGCCACTTGTGTTCCGGCCCGGCGACATGCGCGTCGGCGACGGCGTCCGCGACCAGCCGCGAAAGATCGACCTGCTCGTGCACCACCGGACGTCCGGAGTCGAGCCGCGCGAGCAGCAGCAAATCCTCGACCAGACCGGTCATCCGCGTCGATTCCGATTCGACCCGGCTCATCGCGAAGGCGATGTCCGGCGGCACTTCGGAACCCGATCGCCTGGTGAGCTCCGCGTAGCCGCGAATGGCGGCGAGCGGGGTCCGCAGCTCGTGGCTGGCGTCCGCGACGAACCGGCGCACGCGGCTTTCACTGGCCTGCCGGGCGGAAAGCGCGTCGGAGATGTGACCGAGCATGCGGTTGAGCGCGAAGCCGACCTTGCCGACCTCGGTCCGCGGGTCGGTGTCCACTTCGGACACTCGTTCGGACAGCGCGACCTCGCCGCGGTCCAGCGGGAGTTCGGCGACCCTGGTCGCGGTGGCGGCCAGCCGGTCGAGGGGTTTCATGGTGCGTCGCACGGTCACCGCGCCGAGCGCGCCGGCCAGCAGGATGCCGCCGATGGCGACGCCACCGAAGATGAAACCCAGGTTCCACAAGGTATCCGTGACGTCCTTTGTGGGCAGTCCGGTGATCGCGAGCCCGCCGTTGGAGGTCACCTTCGCCACCACTCGGTACTCCCCGAGCGACCCGAGGTCCACGTCACGTGGCCTGCTGTCAGGCCCCACACGCAGCAGGGTTTCCACCTGCGCGTGCGTGATCTCGTCGTGCGGGAACGGGTCGGTGACCTTGGCGTCGTAGCTGGACCGCAGCACGGCCGCGAGAACGCGCCCGTCCGGGAATACGTTCACGAACAGCGAGCCGGTGCTCTGCCCGTACGCGCGCAAACCTTCCGGAACCCGGTCACCGCCAGGGCGTCCCGGTGGCGGCGGACGGCTGGCGCGTTCGCTGGTCTCGGCGATCCGGTCGTCGAGCTGGCCGATCAGGAAGTCCCGCAACGCCAGCTGGGTCACCACGCCCACCACCAGGCAGACGAGCGCCAGCAGCCCCGCGACCTGCGCGATCAGCCGCCGCCGCAGGGACCAAGGCCGCCTACCCCGCGGGCTTGAGGACATACCCGGCGCCCCGCATCGTATGGATCATCGGCTCCCTGTCGGCGTCGATCTTCTTGCGGAGATAGGAAATGTACAGCTCGACGATGTTGGCCTGGCCGCCGAAGTCGTAACTCCACACCCGGTCCAGGATCTGTGCCTTCGACAGCACACGCTTCGGATTGCGCATGAGATAACGCAGCAGTTCGAACTCGGTCGCGGTCAACGGCACCAGATCACCCGCGCGGTGCACCTCGCGGCTGTCCTCGTCGAGGGTGAGATCGCCGACGACCAGCGTCGAACCGCTCGGCCCCGCGACCCCGCCCGCGCGCCGGAGCAGTGCGCGTAACCGCAGCGCGACCTCCTCCAGGCTGAACGGTTTGGTGACGTAGTCGTCGCCGCCCGCGGTGAGCCCGGCGATGCGGTCCTCCACCGCGTCCTTGGCGGTCAGGAACAGCACCGGCAGGTTCGGCGCCTCGGACCGCATGCGGCGCAACACCTCCAGGCCGTTCATATCCGGCAGCATGACGTCCAGCACCACCGCGTCCGGCCGGAATTCCCGCGCCACGCGAACGGCTTCGGTGCCGTCGGCGGCGGTGCGGATGTCCCAGCCCTCCATACGCAGGGCCATCGACACGAGCTCGGACAAGCTCGACTCGTCGTCGACGACCAGCACCCGCACGGGGCTGCCGTCGGCGCGGCGCAGGCCCGCCTTCGCGGAACCGGACGAGGAGACGTTCACACTGGTCATGCTGCCATCGTCGGCGACCCCGTTGAGCCTTCCCTGTGTCCCGCCTGTGCGTTTCCTGTGAACGATCACCCGGCCGTGGGGTCCCCGCCGAAGGTCACAGCGCGTGCCCACCGCCGGCACAGCTTCCGCACAGCGTCGGCGCAGAGCATGGCCGCAACCGAGTACACGGAGGCGACCAGAATGCCCGAACCGACCAAACCCGGCGAGCCCGCGGCGGGAGAAAGCACGACCTGGGGCGCGCCCGCTCCGGCCGATGCCCCCAAGAAGTCATGGTCCGGCCGCAAAACCGCGGTCGCGGCCGGGGTGGCGGTGGTGATCGCCGCCGGTGGCGGGGCCGCGATCTGGGCCGGGACGGCCGCGAACGGCGCGGAACAAGGCCAGGGCGGCCCCGGCGGCGGCCGGATCCTCACCGGTCCTGGCGGGGCCTTCCCGCGCGACGCGCTGCACGGCGATTTCGTGGTTTCCGACGGGAACGGCGGTTACCGCACCGAACGGCTGCAGACCGGCGAGATCACCGAGATCAGCGCGACGTCCGTCAGCCTGACCAGCAAGGACGGCTACAAGCAGGGCTACACGATCGATTCGTCGACGCGGAAAACCGGCGACCTCAAGACCGGCGAGACGGTGACGGTGACCGCGAAGGTCGCCGGGGACACCGCGACGGTGGCGATCATCGGGAAGGGCGGGCAGCCGCAACGCGGCCAGAAAGGCGGCCAGCCTAGACAAGGCGGGCCGTCGGGACAAGACGGTCAGGGCTGGCCTCGCCTCGGCTACTGACCAAGGACGGCGAGCAGCGCGGCGGCCGTTTCGCCGGGCTGCTGCCCGGACGTGTCGAGGACGACGCGGTCGCCGCCGGAACGCCGCATCTCAGCCGCCTCGGTGATCGCGCGGGCGGCCACCCGGTCCCGCACACCGGGTGGCGCGCCGCGGAGTTCGTCGCCTGCCAGTAGCGCAGATTCCCCTTCGGCCCGGCGCCGGACACGTTCGGCGAGCGTCGCGGCGTCCGCGTCGAGATGGACGACGGAGACCTCCCCGAAAACACGCCGGTGTTCCGGGCCGAATTCGCGGGCGACGACGAGTAGCGACCGGGCTCCGGCTTCGCGGTAGCCGCGCCAGACGGCCGCGAGACCCGCCGCCTCCACGGCCGGATCCGGGCCGGGAGACACGAATCCGAATTGCGCGAGATCGGCGTAGGCGACCGGGATCCCGCGCTGCCAGAGGTCACGGAGCACACTCCACCCGGCTGTCGACTTGCCGACCGCCGTCGGACCGGTCACCACGGTCACCGGTCCGGGTCGCGGCTCTGCCCCTGCTTGCGCCCGGACCGGTCCGTCTTCCACGACGCACCGCGAAAACAAGGCCTCGACGGTCTCGCCGGGCCGCTGCCCGGTCGTGTTCATCTCCTCGCCGAAAGCCATGTTCTCGTAGGCGTCCGCCACCTCGAAGAGGGCGGGCAAGGCGTCGGCGGGTGAGCCGCGGCCGAGGAACCGGCGTTCGAGTTCCCCGCGCTCGCACCGCAACCGGACGAGCGTGAGGTCGAAGTCGTGGCCGGCAAAGTACGGCTCGGCACCGATTTCGGGATCCACCACCCCGGACACGACCAGCTGCCGGACACCCCGGCGGCGCAGGAAGTCCAGTACCCGCAGCAGGTTGCCCGCCTTGATCGCGTGCGAGGCTTCCCCGCCGCCCGGTGGCGGCCCGATCAGGCCGAGCTGATCGATGTCGACGTACGCGACACTGCCGCCCGCGTCCGCGACCCGGCGGTACAAACCCCAGCCAGTGGTCGACTTCCCGGCGCCCGGCGCTCCGGTCGTCCAGAGCACGGGCGTCTTCGCGTTGCCCATGGATTTCGATCTTATTGGCCGGTTTCGGAAGTCCTTCGGGGTCCCGCTCGGGTGTTGCGATCCGGAGGCCGCGAAACCTCGAACCAGGATGACCTCCGAAGACCCCGTTTGACTTACCCCTCAATAGGCCCCTGTCCACCGAAATAGGGCAGAGTTGAGCGCGTGCGGGACATCAGTGGTTCGCTGGCGCGGCAGGCTTGTGCGGTCGCCGCCGTCTGTCTCGTCGCCGACGCGGGGCTGTTCATCATCGCCGGCCCCTCGCTCTCGGCGGGCTGGCAGCCGTGGGTGCTCCTGCTCGGCGGCATCCTCGCCAACGCCGCACTCGCCGGACCGTCGAGGTACTCCGGCTGGGTTTCGGCCGCACACGCCGTGCTGCTCATCGCCGCGTCCCTGCTGCTGTTCCCCTACGACAGATACCTGCAGCCCACCAACGCGGGCGTACTGATCGCCGGATACCGCGCGGGCGCCTGGCTCGCGACCAAACCCGCACTCGCCGCGCTGGCCGCGATACTCATCGGCCTTTTCGGCTGCACCCTCATCCCTGGCGATCGGGCGGACCGGGACTGGCGGCTGCTGCTGATCGACGTCGGCGTCAGCGGGCTGTTGCCGTGGATGGTCGGCCGGTACACGACCGCCCGGCGCGCGTACATCGCCGATCTCCAGCGTGCGGAGGAACAACGGCGGCAACACGAAGCCGAGGCGGTGCGCCGTGCCGTCACCGAGGAGCGGACCACGATCGCGCGCGACCTGCACGACGTCATTTCGCACCACGTCAGCGCGATCGGCGTGCACGCCGGTGCCGCACGACTCGCCCTGCCCGCGGGCGAATCCCCCGTGCGGCGTTCGCTCTCCGCCGTCGAATCGTCGAGCCGGGCCGCGATGGCCGACCTCCGGCGCCTGTTGGATTTGTTGCACGGCAAGGAGAACGGGGACGCGCAGCGGCAGCCGGGGCTGGACAACCTCGACGAGCTGCTCGAAAACCTCCGCACCGCCGGGCTTCCCGCGCGGCTGACCAGCCACGGCGGGCGGCGGGATCTGCCGGGTTCGGTGGACGTCGCGCTCTACCGCATCGCGCAGGAGGCGCTGACGAACGCGCTCCGGCACGGCTCCGGCGGCGCCGTGGAGATCGACCTCGCCTACCGGCAGACCGAGGTCGTCCTCGCGATCACGAACGAGATCGGCCGCCCGCGCCGGAGCACTTCCGGCATGTCGACGAAACGCGGCCTCGCCGGGATCCGGCAACGGGTGGCGTTGTTCGGGGGGCAGGCGGAATGCGGTCCGCTCGACGACGGACGGCAATGGCGGGTTCGAGTCGGTTTTCCCTTGGAGGCGGAGTGATCCGGGTTCTGCTGGCGGACGATCACGCGATGTTCCGGTCCGGGATGCGCGCGGTGCTGGACACTCAGGCGGACTTCGAATGCGTCGGCGAAGCGGCGGACGGGCGGGAAGCGGTGGCCAAGGCGGCCGAGCTGCGCCCGGACGTCGCCGTACTCGACGTCCGGATGCCCAAATTGGACGGTCTGGCCGCCACCGAGGCAATCATGTCGGCTCCCGGCAACGACACCCGCGTCCTCGTGCTGACCACCTACGACTCCGACGAGTACGTCTACCGCGCGCTGCGGGCCGGGGCGAGCGGGTTCCTGTTGAAGAGCCTCGCGCCCGAAGAACTCGTCTCCGCCATGCGGGTGGCCGCGCGCGGCGACGCGCTGATCGATCCGACGGTGACCCGGCGGCTGGTGTCGACCTTCGCCACCAGCATCGAACCCGTCGACGAACCAGCCGAGCTGATCCGGCTCACCTCACGCGAACGCGAAGTCCTGCTTCTGGTCGCGGACGCCTCCAGCAACGCGGAGATCGCGGCGCGGCTGCATGTGGGCGAAGAGACGGTGAAGACCCACGTTTCCCGGATCCTGGCGAAGCTCGGGCTGCGTGACAGGGTGCATGCCGTCGTTTACGCCTATCGCAACGGTCTCGTCGGCGGCCGGTGATCGGCTCGCCGGATGGTGTGGAAGGTGATCGGCTCGCCGGGTGGCGGGGCAAGTGATCAGTTCGCCGGGCGGCGGGGCCGGTGATCGGTTCGCCGGGTGGCGGGGCAGGTGATCGGTCTGCCCGGGCAGCGGGACAGGTGGTCGGCTCGCCGGGCAGCGCGGCAGTGATCAGTTCGCCGGGCGGCGCGGCCGGTGCCAGAATCGCCCCAGGGGCACGTCAAGGCGGGAGCTGCGAATGAAGCGCTGGGTCACGCTCACGATCGGTCTGGTCTTCCTGCTGGTGGGCGGTGTCTGGTTGCTCCAAGGCGCCGGAGTGCTCACCGGCAGCTTCATGACCGGGCAGAAACTGTGGTTCCTGATCGGACTCGTCGCGTTCCTGGTCGGGGTGGTGCTGGTGGCGGCCACTGCCCGCCGGAGCAGGCGGGCGCACTCGGACGAAGACGTCAGTTGAGCTTGAAGATCGGGTAGCCGGGCGCGATCTCCAGCAGCTTCTCGTCGGACGCCTTCGCGTCAACACCGTCGAAGAACACGCCGACCTCGAACTTCCAGCGCTTGAGGTAGGCACGCAGGATCTCGGGCTTCTCGACGTCGGCCAGTTCGGTGTAGGTGAAGGTCTCCGTGCGGCGCCCGACGTTGAGCTGTCCTTCCCCGGCGACGCGCAGGTTGCGCACCCACTGGGTCACGCCGCGGGGTGCCACCAGGTAGCGCTCGCCGTCCAGCTTCAGCAGGTTGACCGGGACCGACCGCAACTCACCGCTCTTGCGACCGCGGACCGAGAGCACCCGGCTCCCCAGCACGCTCACCCCGAGTTTCGTCAGTTTGAGCACCATTTCGTTGAACGCGTTGGTCGCCTTGGCCGGCTTGAGGTAGCGGGCAGCGCCGGTTCCGGTGCCGGTGTCGGTGCCGACGGCGTGGGCAGGGACGGCGGCGTTGGCGTTGGCGACCATGGTGGCGTTGGTGGCGGCGCTGTTGTTGGGGGCGGCACTGTTGGCGGTGGCGTTGCCGGTGGTGGCCGCAGCGGTGGTGGTCATTGCGTCTCCTGATCTCCTGGGAGAGCACTGCTCTCCGTTAAGAGCAGTGAACACCAGAGTGGCGCGCCTTGTCAAGAGCAGTGCTCTCGATCGAGAGCGGCGCACCCGACAAAGTGCGGCGAGGACGCCCAAGAGCGGCGATCTCGTTTAGGTGCGATGCTCTAGGCTGAGAGCGTGCCCGCCACCCAGACCGCACGTGAACGCGCCCGTGCCGAGCTCACCCGAGAGATCAAGGACGAAGCCCGTCGCCAGCTCGCCGAGGTCGGCGCGCTCGGCCTGTCCCTCCGCGCCGTCGCGCGGGAGCTGGGCATGGTCTCGTCGGCGCTCTACCGCTACTTCTCCAGCCGTGAGCAGCTGCTGACCGCCCTGATCGTCGACGCCTACAACGCCGTCGGCGAGGCTGCCGAAACCGCCGACGATCCGAAGAAGGCCCCGCTGGAACGGTGGGAGTCGATCTGGCACGCGGTCCGCGCCTGGGCGAAGGCGCAGCCGCACGAGTACGCGCTGATCTACGGCTCACCGATCCCCGGTTACCAGGCCCCGCAGGACACTGTCGCCCCCGCGGGCCGCGTCGCGTTCGCGCTGGTCGCGGTTCTGCGAGAGGCCAACCTGCGGGTCGAGACCCAGGTCGGCGAGATGCCCGTCGAGCTCCTGCATCAACTCGACACCGTCACCGAGATCCTCAAGGTGAACCTGGCTCCCGAAACGGCGTCGAGGCTGATGATGGCCTGGACACAGCTGTTCGGAATGATCAATTTCGAGCAGTTCGGCCAGTACGTCGGCTCTGTCGACCCGTCGGACGCCTTCTTCGCGCACGGGGCACGTCAGATGGCCGAGTTCGTCGGGATCAAGATGACCGGCTGAGCGCGGTCCAGGAGCGCATCAACAGCTGGACGGCGTCCACCGCGTCCTGGTCGCCGGTCCCCTCAGGACTGAGGAAACGCTGCAACAGGAGGCCGTCCTCGAGCGCGTGCAGGATCAGCGCGAGAAAGGCAGGGTCGGCGGGCGGTTCCGCGCCCCGCGCGGCGAGTTCGTCCCGGATCGACGTCTCCAGCAACGCCCTTGTCGACTTCTCTCCTTCGCCGACGAGCGGCCGCGCCTCGGGATTCCGCAGGGCGTAAAGAGCCAGCTCGGTGCGCAGCGTCAGCCAGCCTTCGACATGTTCGGCGCGCTCGACGTTCCACGCGCGCAGCCGGTCCATCATCTCCGCGAAGGACCCCACACCTTCACGCAGTGCCGCGACTTCCTCGGCCTCGCGCCGGGTCCGGCGGCGCAGGAGCTCGACGACCAGCTCATGCTTGCCGTCGAAGTTGCCGTAGAACGCGCCGCGCGTGAAGCCTGCCCGTTCGGCGATCTGCTCGACCGAAGTGCCGTTGACGCCGCGTTCGGCGAACAGCTCGGCGGCCGCCGTGAGCAGGCGCTGCCTGGTCTGCTCGCGGCTTTCCTCCCGCGTCAAGCGTTTCGGCGTCACATGGCGATCTTAGAGTTCGCTGCTCCCGCGACGTCCGGTCAGCCAGACCCCGCCCGCGAGGACGGCGACGGTGACCACGACGGCCAGCGCGGTGAGCGGCCACAGGGCCTGGCTCGCGAAGAAGGCGGCGACGGCGCCGAAGAGCACGGCGACGAGGAGCAACGGCGTGGTCCGGACGGCGGGGACGGTGGCCATGGGAGGTTTCCCTTCGGAGCTGGGGCGCGGAACACTCGGTTTCGCGGATGGGACCGCGCCGCCTCGGTGGCCTTACGCCGACTGGGGCACGGATCACCCTTCCGGGCGAGAAACCCCCGTGACGGCTAACGTCACGCCGGGGACGACATCGAGGGAAAGGCGGCTCGCGGTGCAGAAGTGGGCGGAGCAGGTCGGCAGGATCCGGGTCATCGGCACCGGGGTGATGGGCCGGGGCATCGTCCAGCTCGCCGTGACGGCGGGGCTCGAAGTCGAGCTCGCCGACGCCCAGCCTGACGCGGTCGGCAAGGCCATCGACCACGTCGGCGCGATGCTCGAGAAGCTCGCTTCGAAGGGCAAGATCACCGAGGACGCCGCCGCATCCGCGAAGGAACGGCTGATCGCTGTCGACGGCCCGCTCGCCCCGGCCGAGGGCGTCGACCTCGTGGTCGAAGCGATCCGCGAGGACCTGGAGATCAAACGCGCGCTGTTCGCCGATCTGGAACGCGTCTGCGGGCCGGACACCGTGTTCGCCACCAACACCAGTTCGCTCTCGGTCACCGAGATCGCCGCCGCGCTGACCGATCCCGGCAGGCTGCTCGGACTCCACTTCTTCAACCCGGTCCCGTTGATGCGGCTGGTCGAGATCATCCCCGGCGCGCGGACCGCCGGCTGGCTGCCGCCCGCGATCACCGAACTCGTCCGCGGCTGGGGACACGAACCCGTGCTCGCCCGCGACGCCCCGGGTTTCCTCGTCAACCACGCCGGCCGCGGCCTTGGCACCGAAGCACTGCAGATCCTCGCCGAAGGAATCGCGACACCGCCCGAAGTGGACCGCGTCGCGCGTGACGTGCTCGGCCTGAAACTCGGCCCGTTCGAACTACTCGACCTCACCGGCCTCGACGTCTCGCACGCGGTACTGGAAAGCATCTGGAGCGGTTTCCACGGCGAGCCGAGGCTGCGGCCGTCGTGGCTGACGCGCCCCCGCGTCGCCGCCGGACTGTTCGGGCGCAAGAACGGCGAGGGTTTCTACACCTATGTCGACGGCGCACAACAGACCGAACCGGAACCGGTGGTGCCCGAAGCACCCACGACGCCGGTGTGGGTCGAGGACGAACGCCTCGGCACGCTGCTTTCGTCGGCGGGGATCCAGGTCGTGCACACCGCCTACCCGGACGCGGTCCTGCTCGTGAGCCCGATCGGTGCGTCCACTGTGGACACCGCATTGGCCGCAGGGCTGCCCGCGGACCGGGTCGTCGGGGTCGATCCGTTGGGTGCCTACGCGAAACGGCTGACGCTCTCGATCCACCCCGCGCTCGATCCGGCCGCCGGCCGCACCGCCTGGGGTGCGCTCGCGGCGACCGGGCTGCCGGTGACGGTCGTCCGCGACGGCCCCGCGCCGATCGCGCAGCGGCTGCTGGCGTCGATCGTCAACACCGCCTGTTTCATCGCCGGGCAGCGGCTCGCGACGCCCGAGGACATCGACACCGCCGTCCGGCTCGGCCTCGGCTACCCGCGCGGCCCGCTGACCTGGGGCGAGGAGGCGGGCGCGGAGTTCGTGCTGCGGGTACTGCGCGGGCTCGTCGCGAGCACCGGCGACCAGCGCTACCGGCCGAGCGGCTGGCTCACCGAACGGGTCGCGCTCGGTCTGCCGCTCACCTCCGCCGGAACTTCCCCTGCCGACCTGCTCCCGTAGCGCGTGAAGGCGAAGTACATGAAGGCCCCCTTCCCTGCGCCTAGCGCAGGGCCCCGGCAAAGTCGGTGTGGGCCTGGATGAGGGCAGGCACGGTCTCTGGTTGATCATGTGGTGTGTCTAGGACCCCATGATCATGTG
>NZ_JBFBBY010000157.1:0-16546 GCF_040682875.1 Amycolatopsis sp. NPDC051071
TCCCCGCACGCCCCCCTTCCTGGCGCCGGCCGCAAGCTAGGGGGCCTTCCTGTACTTGGGGACGGTGCGAAGGTCGAGTTTCCTCGGCTGAGCCGAGGGAAGGGGGCCTTCACGCGCCGTCGCTGTGGTTGGTGGGGTGGCCTCGCGTGCTTGAGCACGTAACACGCGTGCTTGAGCGCGTAACTCGCGTGCTTGAGCACGTAACTCGCGTGCCTGAATGTCGAACTCGGTGTGCGGGCTTTAGCACGCGAGTTACGGCTTCAAGCACGCGAGTGCGGTGCCGCGTATCTCAGGCACAATCTCACCCGAAGGCGCCACGTTTGCCTTAACCCTCGATAACCCGAATCCCACTCACGACCCCGTTCCCCTCCCCCGGGAAATGCCTGAGTTCTGTTCGCTGCCGAACACTTCACCCGGTCGGATCGGTGTCATCCGGGCCGGCTAGGCCGTTCTGGCTATTGTGGTGTGCACTCCGCTACGGGAACAGAACGCCGTCGGCACGAAAACGAGGAGGGGGAACTACTGATGCCTTCTCTCCTGGACTCCCATCCACTCGATTGGGCCGATCCGCGCCTGCGGGAACTGCGGAATGCGCTGAGCACGGCGTTCTATCGGGATCGGGACATCGAACTCATCGCCGCCGAAGCCGGTGTCCCCGCGGCACGCATCGCCTGGCAGGATCCGGCGGACCGGCTGTGGTTCCACCTTCTCAACGAGGCTTCCGCGCAGCTTCGCGTCGAGCCGCTGCTGAAGGTCGTCCGGGAGCGGCAGCCCGCCCTCGCCGCCCGGATCGACGAGATCTGCGGCCCGGCGCCCCTTTTGACCGCCCGGATCCCGGACGAACAGACGGCCGTCCTGTCACCCGGCGATCCGCGATGGCGGAACTTCACCACCACCAACCTGGAACGCCGGATCTTCGACGACGAAGAGACGTTGCTGGACATCGCGTTTCTTCAGCATGGTCTCGACCGGGCACGATCGGTGTGCCGGCTGCGCGTGTCGCACGGTGGGCACCGCTTTCACGGCACCGGTTTCCGCATCGGCCCCACTACTCTGCTGACAAACCACCACGTGCTCCACGACTGGGGTCACGGCGCTCGGCCGGCGAGCGCCGTCCTGGCCGAATTCGGCTACGAACTCGACATCGCGGGCAGGCTGCGGGAACCGATCGTGATCACCGGTGACCCCTCGTCGATCACCGGCGAAGAGGCCCACGATTTCGCGGTGATCGAAACCGTGGAGCCGCTGCCCGTCGAAGTGCCGATTCTGCCGCTCCACGGCGCCGCGGGGGTCGAAGTGGACGACCGGGTGTACATCATCCAGCATCCGAGGGGACTGCCCAAGAAGATCGCGATGCATCACAACCTGGTGCGGTACGTCGACGAGGACGTCATCCAGTACTGGACCGACACCGAAGCGGGCTCCTCCGGCTCCCCGGTGTTCGATCGCGATTGGCGCGTGGTCGCGCTGCACCATCAGTGGGTCGCGGCGGGCGCGGACGACGGGGTCGCCTACCGCAACCAGGGCCGGGCGATCGGACGGGTCGCGGAACGGCTCGACGAGCTCGGTGTGAACCTGGGCTGAGCGCGAAATGGCACGGTGGATCCAGTTCCCCGATTGGGCCGACGGTACGGCGCGGTTGCTGCACAACGCCCTCAATAAGGCGTTCTACCTGCGCGACGACCTGATCGACATCTGCCGGTCCGTCGGGCTTCCCCCGCATGAGTTCGACTGGGGCCAGCCCGCCGCTCAGCTGTGGCTGGGCATCACCAGGGACTGCGCCGACGCGGGCAGGCTCAAGGAGCTCATCGAGCACGTCAAGGGCCGCTGCCCGGCCGTCGGCGGGGACCTGGACACCGTGCTGTCCGCGCGGAACACCGGGATCGAGTGGTACACGACGCGGGAAAGACATCTGGCGCTGCTGCTCGGACCCGGTTGCGCCCGTGCCGTGCTCGACCGGCGGGAGCTTCGCGCGCATCTGCTGGACCTCGTCCATCGGCAGTACCCCGTGCTCACCATCACCGGTGAACCCGGGACCGGGAAGTCCTACAGCCGTTACCTCATCCACCACATCGCCGGCGATCCCGCGCTCGACTGCGAGTTCCGCACCATCGACGTCGAAGACGACTTCTACGATCGCGTCGACGCGGCGGGGTTCATGACGGTGCTGGCCACCAGGCTCGGCCTCGACTCCGCGTTCGACGTCGACCGGCACACCGAACAGGCGCGCACGGTCCGGGAACTCGTCAACCTCTTCGTCGGGAGGTTCTCGACCCTGCCCCGGCGCCTGCGCTGGGTGTTCATCGACGGTCTCGACCGGCCGCAGGTCGCTCCGGACGTGCATATGGCCGTCGCCCGCCTCGCGAAAGAGGTCGAGGCGGGCCAGCTCTTCAACACCCGCCTGATCGTGACCGGCCATTCCGGCGAGTTCGCCCCGCCCGTGATGGAAGTACTCCGTCACGAGGAACTCTCCGGGCTCACCACTTCGCACGTCCACGGCTTCTTCCGCGGTCTCGCGGACCACACCGGTCAGCCGATCTCGGACAACGAACTGGAGGAGCTCGCCGAAGCGGTACTGGCCGAGGCGGACCTCGCCGATCTCGCGCTGCTCGGCGCGGCCGCCAGCCGTGCCGCGCACATCCGGTTCAGCTCAGGAGGTGAGCCGTGACCTCCTCGACCGTTCCCGGGACACGGGAGCTGCGGCTGCGAGCCGCGTTGTTGTCGCATTACGAACTGCCGTGGCTGGGCGTTGGCGACGATCTGACGGAGGCGATCGGGCCGGGGCTGTTCGCCGATTCGACCAGGGTGCGGGTTGGCGACGGGCGGCGGCACTGGCGGCTCGACGACGCCGTCCGGCGCTCGCTCGTCCAGCAGGCCACGTTCGGCGAACTGCGCGACACGTGGGCGAGGCTCCGGCACCGGCCGGACGACGACCGCCAATGGGCCATCGACCAGTACGTCGGCGCCGCCGAGCCGGTGAAACTCGACGGTCTCAGTCTCCCGCGCCTGCGCGCGGTCGCCTGGCTGGCCAGATGGCTCAGTGGTGCCGCGGAGCATGTCCCGATGGGCGACGTGCTGACCAGGAGACTCGGCATCGGTGAACTGCTGGCGCCACTGCGGGCACTGGCAGGCGATCATTTCGTCGGCCGCGGTGCCGTCCTCGCGGAACTCGACGGCAGGTTCTCCGCACAGGCCGGTCCGGTGCTCATCCACGGTATCGGCGGGATCGGCAAGTCCGCGGTGGCCATCCGCCATCTCCTGGACGTCGCGGACCGCCGCCGGGCGGTGGTCGGTTATCTGAACTTCGACCACAGTGCCCTCGACCCCGCCGAACCGGTGAGCCTGATCGCCGCACTCGCCCGTCAGCTGACCGTGCAGCTTCCGGAAGGGCTCGATGACGGCGACGGCGCGGCGAGACTGGCCTCCGAATGCCATGAACGACTGCGAGCGGGAAACCGGGCGCTGGAATCGCCGCATCACGGTATCGGCGGCCGGGGTCCGCACACCGATCTGCTGGAGAAGCTGGCCTCGGTGCTCGGCGACCACCGGTTGCTCGTCGTTTTCGACACCCTGGAAGAGGTGCAGCGCCTCGACCGGCCCATCCAGCGGCGGTTCGCCGAATTCCTCGGCGAGCTGTCCGCCTTCCCGCACCGGCCGAGTCTCGTACTGGCGGGCCGGTCCCCGGCTCCCGAGCTGGGAGCCGCCGAGATCAGCCTGACCGGCCTCGAACCCGGCGAGGCCATCACCCTGCTGTCGAATCTGCTCCCGGAGCATCCTCCGGAAGGCCTCCAGCAGATCATCGATCTGGTCGGTACCAGTCCCCTTGCCGTTCATCTGGCGGCCGGTGTCCTGCGGAACGCGCCCCGCGACGAAGCGCTCCGGGACATCGCGGTGCACCGCGGGACGATCGAAGGCGAGCTGTACCGGCGCCTGCTCGGGCACATCCCGGATCAGGACGTCCGGCGCCTCGCCCATCCGGGGCTGACCTTGCGCCGGGTGAACCCCGAGCTGATCCGCGAGGTCCTCGCGAAACCGTGCGGCGTGCGCGTGCCGGATCTCGACCGGGCACACGAACTCTTCGACGGCCTGGCGCGTGAAGCGATGCTGGTGACGCTCACCCCGGACGGCCGGGCCGTGGTGCATCGCACGGACGTGCGGCAGACGATGCTTCACCGGTTGTCCGCGGACGAATCCGTTGTGGTGCGGCAGATCCACCGGGCGGCCGTGCGGTTCTACACCACCAGGCAGGGGGTCACGGCGCGGGCCGAGGAGATCTACCACCGGTTGATGCTCGGCCAGCGCAGTGCGACCCTCGATCCGAGGTGGGACGACCTCGTCCTCGCGCGTCTCCTGCCTTCCATGGACGACCTTCCTCCCGCTTCGAAGGCTTACCTCGCCGCGAAAACCCCCAGCCTTTCGGTCTCCGACGACGATCTCCGTCAGGCCGACATCGAGGTCGGCAGACGGTTGGTGGTGCGGCGTGCGGTGGAACTGATCAGCTCGGGCGACGGGACGGAAGCGCTCTGGGAGATCGACGACCACCTCCGCCGGACCGGCGACCGGTCCCCCGTGCTCAGCGGGCTCCGGGTCCAGGCGCTGGAACTGCTCGGCGAATTCGAACCCGCGCTCGCCGCGGCCGTCGAGGAACGCAAGCTCTTGGGACAGGCGGGGATGACCGAAGAGCTCGTCGTCTTCACCCTGCACATGGCGCGGCTCTACGAGCGGCTCGGCCGGGCTGCCGAGGCGAAGAATCACCTGACCGCAACGCTCGTGCAGTGCCGTCGCCCGCCGTCGACGGGTCCGCGGTCGCTGAGCAGGCTGAGCATCATCGTGTGCATGCTCCGGCTCCGGCGGTTCGGCATGCCGCTCGGCGAGGAAATGGTGGACGAGCTGAGCCTGGAGGCGGTCGCGGTCGCCGAGCGGCTGCAGATCAAGGAAATCAACACCGTTCCCGGGCTGCTGCGCGATCTCGCCGCCGAGGTCGGGGAACGGTCGCCGCGACTGCTCAAGGCGGCGTTGCGCCGGATCGGTCTCGCCGGTTCGGAATCCACCCAGGTGGCGGAAGCCCTTTACGGGGAAGCCCACCAGCCGATGGATCCGGTTCCGGTGGGGCGGCTGCGGCTCGGATCCCAGGTTTCCGAACTTCTCGAAGACGAAGGCGACGACGTACCGGAAATGACGTCGCGCGTGCTGGCCGAGGCCTTCCAGTCGGAGGCGGATTCCGCGCTGTACCGGGACTACCGGCCGAGTGACACCGCGTTTCCGCACAGCACGCTGCCCCTCGGCGACCCGGACTGGCACGACTTGTCGCGGCGTACCGAGAGTTCGCTCGCCGCCGAAGCCGGCCGGGACCATCATCGCGCGGGACGGCTGGCCGAGGCGGTGGCCCAGTACAACCGGGCGCTCCGCCTCATCAGGCAGGCCGAGCTCGGGATGCGGCCCCGTCTCCCGGTCCTGCTGGACCGCGGTCTCGCCTACCTGGCCTTGCGCGAGGACGCGGCGGCGGAGCACGACCTGACCCTGTGCACCCGGCTGGCGTCCGAGCACCATCTCGGCCGGGTCGGCGCACGAGCACATCAGGGCCTGGGTGCGCTGGCCAGGCGCAACGGCGACGTCGCCCGGGCACTGGAGCACTACGAGACCGGCATCCGGATGTTCCAGGAGGTCGCCCCGTCCCAGGTGGCCAAGGTCCGGATCGACCAGGCCAAGGCGTTGCTCGACGCCGGACTGTCGAACGAGGCGGACTCCGTCCTGTTCGAAGCCCTGCCTGAACTTCGCGCCTGGAGCTCAGGACACGAGGTGGCCGAAGCCGAACTGGTCGGCGCCGCGGCCAGGCTCCTCCAAGACGATCCGGAGCAGGCGCGACGGCTCGCCGCTTCGGCACAACGGCGTTTCTCCCGGTCCAAGAGCACAGCCTGGGTGGAGATCGCCAGGTTGATGGGGATGCGCGCGGACACGGCCTTCGTCCTGTCCGGCGGGCAGGCGCCGCGTGCTTCGGCGAACAAGGCCCGCGAACTGGCGGATCGCCTTCGCGGCCTCGGACTCGAAGAGGAGTCGGCGACGGCGGCGATGCTCGGTGTCCGATTGGCTGTCCACAAAGGACAGCTCGAAGTCGCTACCCGCTTGCTGGCGGGGATTTCGGCGCCGAACCAGGACTCCTCCATCGACCGGCGGATGTTGTGGCGGCTGTGCCGCGCCGAACTGGCCGCGGCGTCCGCCGAGTACGGGCCGGCGATGCGCGAAGCCAGGAAGGGCCTGGCCGATCTGAACAAGGCCAGGACCCACCGGGGCGGGCTGGATCTGGTGGCGGGTACCGCCGCGCACGGCCGCGAACTTGGCGAACTGGCCGTCCGGCTTTCCTTGCGACGACGCAAAGCCCGCATCCTGTTCGATATACTGGAGCAGACCAAGGCGCAGGCGTACCGCTATCGCCCTGAACGGGCTCCGGACGATCCGGCGCTTCGCAACAGGATCGCGGAAATGCGGGAGCTGTCCCGCCGTCAACGGCAAGCCCGGCTGGAAAGGCGCACGACAGCGGCCCTGAACGTGAAACTGGCCGCCCTCCAGCAGGACATCACCCGGCTGAACTGGCATTCCAGTCCGTTCGGCCGGCAACGGCCGGTGGCCGACATCGCGAGCATTTCCGCACGACTCGGGAATCGCGCCCTGGTCAGCTTCGGCCGTAGCGGGGACGTGCTTTTCGCCGTCGCCGTCTTCGACGGCCGCACCCGGCTCATCGAACTGGGCTCCGCCCCCGCGCTGATCGAGCAGGTCCGGCGCCTGCACGCGGACACCGACGCGATGGCACCCGACAACCTGCCCGAACCGCTGGTCCGGGTCGTCGCCCTGTCGGCCTCACGTTCCGCGGAGCAACTCGATCAGGGCCTGATCGCCCCGATCACCCGCGCGATCGGGAGCCGGGAGCTCGTTCTCGTCCCCACTGGCAGCCTTTACGCGGTGCCATGGGGATCACTGCCCTCGTTGACCGGGGTCCCCGTCGTCGTCGCGCCGTCCGCGACGGCGTGGCTCGCCGCCGACGAGGCGGCCGAGCGACCCGGCGGCGGACGCGTGGTCCTGGTCGCGGGACCGGGCCTCTCCGGAGCGACCGGGGAGGTCCAAACGCTGAGAGCGCTTCACCCGGAAGCCACGGTGCTGGCCGGGGAACGGGCCACCGTGGCGAACGTCCTCAGTGCCCTCGAAGGGGCCGAACTCGCGCATGTCGCCGCGCACGGCAGTCACGAACCCGGCAATGCCCTGTTCTCCCGGCTGGAACTCGCGGACGGTCCCTTGTTCGCCCACGAGCTCACCCGCTTGCGCCGTCCACCGGACCAGGTCGTACTCGCGGCCAACGCGCTCGCGCACGCTCATATCCGGCCCGGTGACGAAGCACTCGGGTTCGCCGGGGCGCTGCTCGCCGTCGGCACCAGGACGGTCGTCGCGGCGGTGAGCAGGATCGGCGACGAATCCACCGCGGCGACCTCCGCCGACCTCCACCAGGGCCTGGCGAACGGCCGGTCGATGGCCCAGGCCCTCGCGGACAGTGTCCGTACGGAACCGTTCCGCCGTCCGTTCATCTGCCTCGGGAGTGCCTGACTTCAGCTCTGTTCGGCGAGGAGTTCCTTGACCCGCGGGATGACCTCTTCGCCGTACAACCGGATCGACTCCATCCGCTCCTGATGCGGAAGCGCGCCCGCGCCGTATTTGAGCTGGAAACGCGACAGGCCAAGGGTTCGCACCGACCACGCGATTTTCCGGGCGACGGTCTCCGGCGAGCCGACGAACAACGCGCCGCGCGGTCCGGTCATGGCGTCGTAGTCGGCCCGGGACATCGGGCCCCAGCCGCGTTCGGCCCCGATCTTGGCGAACGCGGCCTGGTGGTGCGTGACGTGCTGGGCCACCGCGAGTTCGTCGGTCGCGGCGATATGCCCGGGGCTGTGCATGGAGATCGGCAGCTCCCCGTGTCCCGACTCCTTCAGAGCACGGCGGTACAGGTCGGCGAGCGGGGTGAACCGTTCGGGCGATCCGCCGATCACCGCCATCACCAGCGGCAGGCCGTAGGCGGCCGCTCGGAGCACCGACTGCGGTGTGCCGCCGACCCCGACCCACGCGGGCAGACGGCCGGATTCGGTGACCGGGAAGGCCTGCGCGCCGTCCAAAGCGGGACGGACGGTGCCGTTCCAGCTGACCGGCTTCTCCTCCTGCAGGTGTGTGAACAGGTCGAGCTTCTCGGCGAACAGCTCCTCGTAGTCGTCCAGCGAGTAGCCGAACAGCGGGAAGGACTCGGTGAACGAGCCCCGGCCGAGGGTGACCTCCGCGCGTCCCGAGGAAAGGGCGTCCAGCGTGGCGAATCGCTCGTACACCCGCACCGGGTCGTCCGAGCTGAGCACCGTGACCGCCGTGCCCAGCCGGATCCGTTCCGTGCGGCCGGCGATCGCGGCCAGCACGACGTCCGGCGAGGACACCGCCATCTCCGCGCGGTGGTGTTCGCCGACGCCGAAGTAGTCCACGCCCATCTGGTCGGCGAGTACGCCTTCGGCCGCGACCTGCCGGATCGCCTCGGCTTGGGTCACCGGCTGGCCGTCCGCGCCGTTTTCCACGTCCCCGAAGGTGTCCAGGCCGAAGGTCGGCTCCTGCCGCGTACCCAGGATCTCGTAACCCATGTCCAACTCCTCAAGTAGTTGAACGCTCAAACGTCTACTTCGCCACGCCTATTCCGGGCCGCTGCCGAAGGACTCCCGAAACCGACCACTTAGGTCCGGATCGCCAGCCAGATCGCCGCCGCCAGCGGCAGCACCGCCACGACCAGCGAGAACACCAGCTGACCGATCAGCACGGCACCGACGTGCAGCCGTAACCCGTCCATTCCGGCGTCGTCGTCGGGAAAGAACCGGACGCCCGACCAGACGGCCACGGCCAGCACCGCCCAGAACGCGAGTACCCCGATCGCGAGGATCACCACCCGCGCGGTCCCCCGTCCGCCGCCGCCGAGGAGGCCGTCGAGCGCCAGGAATTCGGCCGTCACCCCCAGCGCGATCGACAGCAGCACGATCGCGCTGTAGATCATCCGGAAGGGTCTGGGGGACACCTTCTTGCGATCCTGCTCCGGACGCTGTGTCAGCACGAAGGCGAGCAACAGGGCGGGGATGACCTGGGCGGTGGTGGCCCAGAACTCAGTGGAAATCTGCACCCGGGAAGGATGCCGCAAGCACCCCGCGCACGACGGCTCAGGTCCCGGCGATGTCACGCGCCAGTTGCTGCGCCTCCTGCAACGTGTACTTGCCGGTGATCTCGGTGTCCCCGAGGATGGCCGTCTGGATCATCGGTGCGGTCAGCACACGGCTCTTCAACGCCATCGCGACCTGCTTGCCGATGTTCCCCGCGGTCCAGTCGGCCCACTTCCGCGCTCCCGCTTCGGTGAAGCTGAGGGCGATGACCCCGGTCCCGGACCCACCGAGCCGAGCGGTCGCCCGATTGATGTCCGCACCGGTGAGGAAGGCCGGGCCGAGGAGATACTTCGTGCCCTGAACGCGGTCGCAGCTGACCAACGGGAGCGCCGGATCGTCACGGCCGTCCAAGGGGTCCGGCCCCGGCGCGCAGTCCAGCGCCGTCGCGGCGGCCTGCTGTTCGGCGGGATCCGCGCTCTGGCGGTTCCCGGTCGCCGGAGCAGGCGGGGACGGCGGCAGTTCGGCCAGAACCGGCCGGAACCGCAGCCGGTTGGGGTCTTTGACCACGAAACCGTCGGCGTTGGAGTCGGCTTGGCCCGAAACCTCCGCCTGACATCCGGTGACACCGATCAGGACAAGGGCAAGCGCCACGCAAAGGGTTCGCACGAAGGCATTCTGCCGTGTCCGGCACCGGATTCGTCATCGGACTCGCCGCACAAAGTCACCCATAACGAGCTAGGCGCGTCATCGCATGGGGTGTTTACTGGCTCACAGAACGTCGTCGATCGACGATTTGGGGGCCAATCGATGTCCTTCCGATGGGTGATCCGACTCTTTCCGGTGACACTGCTCGCGATCACGGTGGCAGTGGCCGTCCCGGCCCCGGCGAGCGCGGCCGCCGCTCCCGCCGCTCCGCTGGCGAAGGTGTGGCCGACGCCCCAGCAAGTGACGGCCAGACCGGGATCGGTGACCGTCCCTCGCACCGTCGTCGAGGTCGTCGGCCGGGACACCGACCCGTCGGCGCTCGCCGTCGTGGACCAGGTGCTCCGTTCGGCCGGAGCGAGCACCCTCGTCAAGGTCACCGACCAGCAGGCGGAACGGGAACGTGCGAACGGCGGTCTCGTCGTCTTCGTCGGCGGCCCCACCGAAAGCAGGGCGACCGCGCTCGCGCTCGCCGCGCTGAGACTGCAAGGTCCCGAAGGTCTGCCTCGCGGGGGTTACGTCCTCGCCGCCGATCGCGGCGTGATCGCGCTGTCCGGCGTCGACACCACGGGGACCTTCTACGCCGCGCAGTCACTACGGCAGCTCTTGGCCTCCGGCAAAAGCGGCGGTTTCAGCCTTCGCGACTGGCCGGCGGCGCCGTTGCGCGGAGTCATCGAAGGCTTCTACGGCGCACCGTGGTCACACGCCGATCGCTTGGCACAGCTAGACTTCTACGGTCGCACCAAACAGAACATGTACGTCTACTCCCCCAAGGACGACCCGTACCTGCGGGCACGCTGGCGCGACCAGTACCCGCCGGAGCAACTCGCCGTGCTGTCGCAACTCGTCGCCCGCGCCACCGCGAACCATGTCGAATTCACCTACGCCCTCTCGCCCGGCCTCTCGGTGTGCTACTCCTCGGACGCCGACAAGGCCGCACTCGTCACGAAGTTCCAGTCACTGTGGGACATCGGGGTACGGTCGTTCGCGATCCCGCTCGACGACATCTCCTACACCCGCTGGAACTGCGACGCCGACGCCGCGAAGTTCGGCACCGGCGGCGCCGCGGCCGGTGCGGCGCAGTCGTTCCTGCTCAACGGGGTGCAGCAGGCCTTCATCGCGACGCATCCCGATGTCGAGCGCCTGCAAATGGTCCCGACCGAGTACTACGACCTCGCCGACTCCCCGTACAAGACCGCGTTGCGCACGCGGCTCGACAAGGCGGTGATCGTCGAGTGGACCGGGGTCGGCGTGATCGCCGGGCAGATCACGGAAAAGCAAGCGCGGCAGGCGAAAGAGGTTTTCGGGCACGACATCCTGATCTGGGACAACTACCCGGTCAACGACTACATCACCGAGCGGCTCCTCCTCGGCCCGTACATCGGCCGCGAGCCAGGGGTCGCGAAGTACCTGTCCGGGATCACCGCGAACCCGATGGTGCAGGCCGAAGCGTCGAAGATCGCCGAGTTCACCTCGGGTGACTTCCTGTGGAACCCGGACAAGTACGACCCGGACAAAGCGTGGCTCGCGGCCATCGCCGACCTCGCCGGTCCGGCGGCTCCGGCACTGAAGGTGTTCGCGGAGAACAACTATTCGAGTCTGCTCGCCCGCCTCGAAACGGGGAAGCCGGATCTGGATTCCCCGGTGCTGCGCCCGCTGCTCAGCGCGTTCTGGACGGCGTGGGAGAAGAAGGACCCGTGGGACGCCGCCGCGAAACTGGACCGCTACCTCGCCGAGATGGCGGCCGACCCCGCCGGTCTCCGGCGGGGAATGGCTTCGAACCCGAAGTTCCTCACCGAGGTCGGGCCGTGGCTCGACCAGGTCGGCCTCTACGGTCAGGCGGGCGGGCACGCGGTGAAGATGCTGCTGGCACAGCTCGACGGCGATGGCGCGAAGGCATGGGCGGAGCGCGGGGCACTCGTCGACGCGCTCAAGAAAGCACAGGCGATCCGTGTCGACACCGCACGCGGGCCGCGCAATCCGAGTACCTGCACGGCCGTCTGTGTGCCGTTCCTGAACACCGCGCTCGCCACGGCCGACCGCTGGTTCGGCCTGCCGGGGATCCGGCCGCAGCCGACGACTTCGCTGGGCACCTACACCGACAACGTCCCCGCGCGGATGGTCGATGGCGACCCCGAGACCTTCTACTGGAGCGATTGGTTCCCGAGCCCCGGCGATGCCATCGGTGTCGACCTCGGCACCGCGCAGCCGGTGTCCCATGTGGACATCACGATGGGCAAACCGACCAGCCCGGACGACTACATTCACCACGGCGTACTCGAATATTCGACCGACGGCACGCACTGGACCGCGGTGAAAACGGTCACGGAGCCCCTGATCTCGGCTGACTTCCCCGCAGGAAGTCAGGCACGATTCGTGCGGGTGCGCACGGCCGGGGCCCAGCCTTTCTGGGTCGTGGTCCGGGAATTCACCGTGTCCACACCGGACACTCCGAAGTACACCGTGACCGGAACGCCGTCCGGGACCAACCTCGCCGCGGCCGCCGACAGCAACGCCGATTCGGTGTACACGGCCGCGTCGGCACCCGTCTCCGGTGACGCGCTCGTCGTCACCGCCGCCACGGCGAAACCGCTCGGCAAGGTTGTCATCCTGTCGGCGAAACCCGGTGCGAGCGCGGAGGTCCAGATCGCGGACGCGGCGGGCGGCTGGCTGACCATCGGCAGACTCGAAGGCGGCTACGCGGAATTGCCGGCCCGGAACGCGGTGACCGACCGCGTCCGTCTCCTGTGGACAGCAGGCGCGGTGACGCCGAAGATCGCGGAGGTGATCCCTGCCTTCGCCCGCTAGGGCCCGCTCTTCCTCCCGGATCACTGGTCCGAAGGCAGCTTGTCGAGCTGGTATCGGATCGTTCGGTTCGCTTTGTCATCGGCGATTTCCAGTACCACGATCCCGTTGGCGTCGACGTCGGCGGTCAGCATGAGGCCACCGCCGGTCGCGGTCACCGGAACCATGCCGAACACGAGACCGGACGACCTCGGGATCTCGACGAACGTCAGTAGATGCCTGGTGCCCTTGCGACCGGACAGACGGAAGAACTCGCCTCGTTTCGTGGGAATCGTCGAGGAAGGGGAAAGAAGTTCGGCGACGTCCTGGTTCTCTTCGGCTCGCGGCGATATCTCGAACTCCGGGCTGTTCTTGCCGGAGATCAGGACGCCAAGACCGAATTTCAGGGAGTTGAGCAGGAGGACGTTCTTCTGGTGTCCGGTGAGCACGCCCGCTTGCGTGCCCAAACCGTGTGCCACGGCGGTTTCCTGGAAGTTGGACACGATCTCGACGCCGGGGAGAACCGCCTTGAGCTGTTCGGAGACGGTGAAGATCTTGGTGCCCTGACCGGCGAGCAGGACCTTTCCCCCACGCGCGATCCATTGCTCGATGCTCTCCCCGAACGCGAGCCGGGTGAACACCGACGCAAGGGTCGCCCGCACCATTTCGTTCAGTCCGGCCGTGATCTCCCGGAACCGGGTGCGGTCGATGTCGATGCTGATGTCGACCAGGCCGCGCGTGTCGTCGTCAAGATCGGTCAGCAGGATCGTCGTGGTTTCCCGGTACCCGAGGTCGCGTTTCGCGCGTTCGGCCTCCCTGCGGAGCTTGTCTCGCACGGCCGAGGTGAGCTCTCCCCGCCAGTCGTGTGTCGTGCGCAGCTGATGTTCGGCATAGGTGACCATCGCGTCGTCGTAGTCGAGTCCGCCGACCTCGTTGCTCCCTGCGACGGACCGGACTTCCGCGACCCCTTCCCCCGATTCGACCAAGGCGACGTCGAACGTACCGCCGCCCAGATCGACGACAAGGTAGTCCTGCTCCGCTTCGAGCGTCGCCATGAGGGTCAGCAGTGATGCCGCGTTCGGCTCGCCGATCATCCGGAGTACCTGCAGGTCGGCGAGTTCGAACGCCTGCTGCAGGGTGTCGATCTGCCGCAGGGTGAAATTGGCCGGATGCGAGGCGATGCACCGCCGGATCGGGGTGCCCAGCGCCTCTTCCGCGTTGCGCCGCAACGAACGGAGGATCAGGCCGACCGCGAGCACCGGTTCGACGCTGCGACCGTCGATGAGATACCCGGTCGAGCGCCCGAGGTCGCGTTTGGCGTACCGGATGGTCGAGGTCGGCCGGTACGGCGTGGCCTCGACCGCGGCCGAGCCCACCAGGTAGTCCATCCCCGGCAGGAAATGCAGGACGGAAGGTACCAGTGGCCTGCCGTCCGGCCCCGGCAGGAGCTTGACCGCTCCGTCCGGGGCGGTCCAGGACACCACCGAGTAGCTCGTGCCGAAGTCGACCGCGAGGAGAGGGTCGGAGACGGTGTCGGGAGGGACCACCGGAGCGATCCGTTTGTTCCGCCGCTCGGCGCCGATCGGCGTCGTGGCACGCCACTGGTTACGCGTCCGCTCCGAGACGATCTCCAGATGCTGCACACCGAGCGGCTCGACCCGGGAATGCGGCTGCTGGTCGGGTTTACCGTGCGATCGCGCCAGCATCGGTACGTGCGCGGCGAGGTAGGCGTCGAGTTCATGGATTGTCCGGCATCGGCCTTCGGCGCTGAAGGCCGAGCACAGCGCTTCGGTGAAGACGCCCGCCCTGATCGTGTCGACCTCGTAGGACACCCGCCCCGGACTGCAGGAACAGAACGACACGACACCGGGCGGGCAGAGCGCGTCGACGTCCACCTGGGGCAGCGACGACACAGACTTGCCGCCGTCCAGGACGTTGCGGCAGGCGTCGAGGAAGAACACCACATGCGGAGAGGCGGCCGCGCCGAGATACCGGACGATCGTGTCGAACCGCAGGGCCGTCTCCTCCACGGCCGCGCGGACGCAGTCGACCGGCAGGAGATACTGCGTATTGTCGCTGCCCTGGAAACCATGCCCGGAAAAGAAGAAGTAGAGGATCCCCTCGTCACGCGGGTCGGCCGCCATTCTGGTGAGCTGCCGCAGCAGATTGGTCCGCGTCGGCCGAAGCTCCGGTGGCATGTTGTCGTGCAGGACGACCAGATCTTCCTCCGCGACGCCACAGACCGTACGCAGGACGTCCGCGACCCTGGCCGCGTCGGTCTGCGAGTGGCGTAAAGGGGCGATGTCGGGGTCGTCGTAGCCGGCGCAGCCGACCACAAGCGCCCGATTCACGCCTCGGTGTCCGCGATACGCCGGAAGACCAGCTTCACCCCGCCCTTGATCTCACTCGACACCGAGCCCACGAGCCGGACCTCACCCTTCGCCGAAAGGTCCAGATTCACCTCGAACGCGTCCAGCTCGAACGCGTCGGACGCCGCCGCGGCCTGGCGGAACGCGTTCGCCAGCCGCGAGCAGACGGCCGACAGATTCCGCGCGAGCTCCTCCGAATCCAGCTCCCCGATCCGCCCTGCCACCTGCCGCGCGGTGGAGAACAGGCCTTTCTCTCCGTCGACCGCCGGATCCGTCCAGATGATCGGGATACCCGCTCCACTCGAAGCCGTCACTGACCCGCCTTTCACGTCGGCGCACGATGAGCGCGCATGGGAAAGACTCGCGATGATCAACCTTTGCGTTACATCTGGTGCTCGGTCTTCTCAACGCTTTCTCCGCGCTTGAGCGTGAAGGTGAAGTCGCCGGAGAGCTTCCCGCTCAACCGGACCGCCGACACGAGCCTCCCTGCCACGATCAGTCTCTCGACCTCGGCCCGCGACAGTCCGCAGCCCTCGGCGATCAGCCGCACCGGCCGAACCGGGATCCGCGCCGCGAACCGGACCGAAACATCGATCACCTCCCGGTCCAGATGATCCGATCCGCCGGTATCGAGACGCCAGGCGCCATCCCAGTCGAGCGCGATTCGATTCCGCCGCCGCACGACCGGATCCTCGAGCAGCTCAGCCGCCAGGCCAAGGTCGTTGTCATGGAGCCGGTCCAGCAGCTCAGGACGTACGGAGCGCACCTTGACCCGCTCCAGGATCGTGAGCTTCGCAGTGTCCCCGCAAGCGATACAGAGCACGAGGAGCCAGACGTCGATGAGCTTGTGGTTCGCGTTGACACGGAACTTGCCGTTCGCCCGGAAGCGCCCGGACGCGCACACGTGGCAACGACGGAGAACCAACGGCAGGCAGGTGGGAACGACCACCCAGTTTTCGAGCACAGGAATACACCCGTTTCAGTGAGAAGTCCGCAGCAAAGGGACGCGACGCAGCTACGCGACGCGCGACAAATCAGCTCTCGGGAGGTCTCACAGGGTGTACAACGGCTAGTCCTCGGCTAGGCGGCATGCTTCGGCTGCACGGTAATGGTGTGTGGTGACGGTGTTCCACTGGTTTTCGGGCGCTCGGCGTTGGGCTCTCGGGGGGGGATGGTGGCTGGGTTCAGCCTGAGCCGGTAGGCGATCCAGGCGTCCGGCGCAGGACCTTGATGTCGTGAGGTCTGCTTCGCGAGCTTCAAGGCAGAGGCTTCGCGGCGCGGGTCCGGGCCGCGCCGCGCCGCGCCGCGCCGCGCCGCGCCGACGGAGCCCGGCCAGGCCGCGCCGCGCCTCGATCATCCACAAAGGACACATTTTGGCCGCAAAATGCCCGATTCATGCCTACAGGTGCGGTTCGCGATGGGGGTCGTGAGTGATATTGAGGGTTTTTTAACAAAAAAAAAAAAACAGCCAACCCCAGAAAAAAAAAAAAAAAAAAAAAAAACGACAGACCAGGCCAGCAGGAGATC
>NZ_JBFBBY010000158.1:0-7011 GCF_040682875.1 Amycolatopsis sp. NPDC051071
GTGATATTGAGGGTTAGAACCCTCAATATCACTCACGACCCCCTCTCGAAAAAACACAAACCACTCAAAGCGGACACTCGCGTCCCGAAAGGCGTCCTTTGTGGATAGTCCAGGAGCGCCAGGACACTGGCGAGTCCGCTGCGGCCGCCAAATCCGCCACACCACCTTGACTTGCCCCTTAATAAGTGTCCCAATTCCTTCATGAACACAGGCAGTAGGCCGAGATGCCCAACGGTTGGTCGCGGACGCCACTGTTACCCCGCATAGTCCGGTGGGCATGCCGAGGAGCCCGTCGCCTTCGTGGAACTGGCCGTCAGTTTCGGCGCGGCCTGGCTGGCCACCTACAGCCCGATCGCGGCCGTCCTGTCGCAGATGTTCCGGCCAAGGGCGCGGTACACGAGCATCTCGCTGTCCTACCAGCTGGCGGGCGCGCGCTTCGGTGGTCTCTCGCCGCTGGTGTCGACGATGCTGTTCCAGGTGACCGGCAGTGTCTGGCCGGCGATCGGCCTGCTGATCGGCTTGTGCGTGCTCAGCATCGTCTGTGTGCTCGCCGCGCCGCAGCACACCGACGACGTCTAGCGGATACGGAACCGCCGCATCATCTTCAACCCGGAAAGCATGCCTTCGACGTACTTCTCGTAGGCCTGGCCGGGACGGGGGCCCATGACCTGCTTCTTGAGCACCGCCAGGTTCTTGACGTCGGTGTACTTGAGCAGGCCCTGGTCACCGTGGCGGGCGCCGACGCCGGAGCTCTTGACCCCTCCGGACGGCGTCCCCTTGGAGGCGTACGCGGTGGCGAGGATGTCGTTGATGTTGACGTTGCCCGACTCGATGCGTGCGGCCACCGCGCGGGCGGCGTCGACATCACGGCCCCAGACCGAGGCGTTGAGGCCGTAGTCGGTGTCGTTGGCGAGTGCCACGGCCTCGTCGACAGTGCGGTACTTGTGCAGTGCGACAACGGGTCCGAAGGTTTCGGTGACGCCGCAGAGCATGTCCTTCGTGACGCCTTCGAGGATCGTCGGTTCGAAGAACGCCGGGCCGAGATCCGGCCGATGCTTCCCTCCACAAAGGACGGTAGCGCCCTTGGCGACGGCGTCGTCGACATGCGCTTTGACGCGGCGCATGTGGTCGACGGAGACGAGCGACCCCATCTCGGGGCCGAAGTCATAGGCGGCGCGGACGTCGAGCGCCTCGGCCTTGGCCACGTACGCTTTCTTGAACTCGTCGTAGCGGGACTCCGGCAGGTAGATCCGCTCGATGTGCATGCAGATCTGGCCGGTGTTGCCGAAGGCGCCGAAGATCGCGCCCTGCGCGGCCTCGGCAAGGTCCGCGTCCTCCAGCACGATCATCGGGTTCTTGCCGCCGAGTTCGAGGCAGCAGCCGATGAGGTTCTTGCCCGCCCGCTCCCCGATCACCCTTCCGGTGGCCGTGGAGCCGGTGAACATCACGTAGTCGGCTTGGTCGATGAGCGTGGGGCCGACGTCCGGGCCCTCCCCGCACACCACCTGGAACAGCCCCTTCGGCAGGCCTGCCTCCTCCAGCAGTTGAACGCCGTAGAGCGGTGACAGCGCGGTCTTGTTGTCGGGCTTCAGCACGATGGCGTTCCCGACCATCAGCGCCGGTATCGCGTCGGAAATGCCGGTGGCGAACGGGAAGTTCCACGGCGCGATGATGCCGACGACGCCCTTGGGCTGCCGGATCTCGGTCGACGTCGTCAGGAACGGCACCGGCCCGCCGCGTTTCGTCGGCGCCAGCAGTTTGGCGGCCCGTTTGAGGTAATGGCTCATCACCATCGACGGGTCACAGGTCTCCTCGATCGCCATCCGCCGGTTCTTGCCGCTCTCGACCTGGATGAGGTCGGTGACGGTCGACGCGTTGCCGATGAAGAGCGCGTGTGCCCGTTTGAAGACCTCCAGCCGCTGCTTGAGCGGTGTCGCGGCCCATTTCTCCTGTGCGGCACGCGCGAGGGTGAACGCCTGCTCGATGTCCGGCGGCGTCGACTGCGGCAGCTCGACGAGCAGGTCACCGGTGTAGACCTCGGTGAGCTTCCAGGTCGAGCCGGAGGAACCCGGCACCCGGCCGACGAGCCGTCGCAGGAACGCGTCGGTGGCCGACGCCGGGCGGGTGAGCGCGAGTGGGATGACGGTCATGGCCCTCTTTCCGTCAGTTGTCCGAGAGGACGAGCCGCGCGCCCATCTCGCCGATCATGATGGCTGGCGCGTTGGTGTTGCCGCCGGTGATCGACGGCATGATCGAGGCGTCGCAGACCCGCAGTCCCTCGATACCGCGGACCTTGAGATCGGGGCCGACCACCGCGAGTTCGTCGACACCCATCCGGCAGGTGCCGACGCCGTGATAGACCGAGGTCGCGCGATTCAGGATCGCGTCGCGTAGTTCCTGGCCCCGCACTCCCTTGCCGGGGTGGAGTTCCTCCTTGATCGAACCGCGGAACGCCTTCGAGGCGAAGATCTCGCGCGCCATCTCCGAGCCCTCGCCGAGCACTTCGAGGTCGGCCGGGTCGGCAAGGTACTGGGGGTCGATGAGCGGCGCCGCCGTCGGATCGGCCGACGCGAGCCGGAGCGTGCCGCGGCTCTTCGGGTAGATCAGCGTGGTCAGCACGGTGAGCGCGGGGCGTTTGTCGACGTCGTGCCGGATCGGCGCGTCCTGGTTGGGCGTGACGTACGCCCACGGCAGGAGGTGCAACTGGAGGTCGGGGACGTCGGTGGCCTGAGACGTTTTGAGGAACGCGACCGCCTCGAAGACCGAGTTCGCCAGGAACGTGGTCCCTGGCTTGAGCAGCTCTTTGACGAGGCCGCGCGCGAAGTACGGTGGCGTGCCCTTGTTCTTGCTCGATGACACGGTGAACGTCAGCGCGTGGAACATGTGGTCGTGCAGGTTGTCGCCGACCGGCAGGTTCGCGAGCACGTCGATGCCGTGTTCCTTGAGGTGTTCGGCGTGGCCGATGCCGGAAAGCATGAGCAACTGGGCGGAGCCGACGAACCCGGCGGAGAGGATGACCTCTTTCCCGGCGCGAACCGTGCGCTGAGTGCCGTTCGCGTCGACGACCTCGACCCCGGCGGCACGGCCGTTCTCGATCACGACCTTCTTCACCAGCACCCCGGACTGCACTTCGAGCGTCTGAGGCGCGCGATTGTGGATATAGCCGCGCGAAGCGCTGTAGCGCAGGCCGTCGGCGGCGTTCTGCTGCATCCGGCTGACGCCCTCTTGCGACTCGGCGTTGTAGTCGTCGAGGATTTCGCAGCCGATCGCGTCGGCGGTCGCCTCGACGAACTGCAGCGTCCCCTCCTGGGGGATCTTGTTGCGGGTGACCCGGATCGGGCCGCCCGCGCCCCGGAACGCGGTCTCGCCGTCCTCGAAGTCCTCCATGCGCTTGTACGCGGCGTTGACGTTGTCGGCGTCCCAGCCCTTGTTGCCCTCCGCGGCCCAAGAATCGAAGTTCGCGCGATTGCCGCGGACGTAGACCATGCCGTTGATCGAGCTGGAGCCACCGACCACCTTGCCGCGTGGCACCGGCATCCGCCGATCGAGAACGTGTTTCTGCGGCACCGAGTAGTAGCCCCAGTCGAACGGCTTCTTGAGCTGGGGCACCGCGTGCATCGGGCCGACCAGTCCCGGTTTCCTGACGAGCAGCTTCTCGTCGGTCTTACCCGCTTCGAGCACGATCACGCTGGCACCCGACTCGGCCAGCCTGCCCGCGATCGCGGCTCCCGAACTACCCGATCCGACGACCACGTAGTCGGCCTCGTCGCCGCGCGGCGCCCTGTTCGCCATTTCCGCTCCTCGGTCCGCCAGCCGCAGAACTGTAACCTGTTCTAGTTACGTCACCGTATAGCGGAACCACCCGGTTCCGCAATGGCGGCCTCGGACGCGACCGGGGCGGCCCCTCCACTCGGAGGGGCGGCCCCGGTCATCCTGTGCCCGGCCTCAGCGCAGCGGTTCGAGCGCCTTCGCCAGCGGTTCCAGCACCGACGGCGTATGCGGCGGCGGCAAGTACACGATGGCCAGGTCGAGACCCACCTCGCCGAGGGCTTCGGCTTCCGCGGCGACCTTGGCGTAGTCGTTGTCCGGCTCGAGGCGGATATGCGCGGACAACGTGATCTCGCTCGGGTCCCGGCCGATGTCCGCGCAGTGGCGATGCAGCACCTCGCGCTTGTGGGCGAATTCCTCGGGCGTGCCACCGACGAAGTTCCAGTGCTGGGCGTACTTCGCGGTCGTGCGCAGGGTCCGCTTCTCCCCACTGCCCCCGATGCAGATCGGCGGATGCGGCTTCTGCACACCCTTCGGTTCGCAACGGGCGTCGGTCAGCTGGTAGTGCTCACCCTGGAAGGTGGTGGTCTCCTTGGTCAGCAGTCCGATGAGGACCTCGCAGCCCTCCTCGAACCGGTCGCTCCGCTCCTTGATCGAGCCGAGCTCCATGCCGTACGCGCCGGACTCCTCTTCGTTCCAGCCGGCGCCGATCCCGATCTCCAGCCTGCCACCGGAAACGATGTCGAGCGTCGCGGCCATGTTCGCGAGCAGCGCCGGGTGCCGGTAATGGATCCCGCTGACCAATGTGCCCAGCCGGAGCCGTTTCGTGGCCTGGGCGAGCGCGGTCAGCGTGACCCACCCTTCCAGGCACGGGCCACTCGAATCGGAGAAGATCGGATAGAAGTGATCGAAGGTCCAGGCGGATTCGAAAAGCTCGATCTCGTCTGCGGCCTGCCACACGGCGAGCATGTCGGCCCAAGCGGTGTCCTGGGGCGAAGTCTTGATGGCGAATCGCATGATCATGATCGTAAACCTGGAGTTCCTCCAGGCGAGGACGTCGCGCTCGGTGGTCTTCAGCCGATCACCGGCTTGAGTACCTCCTCGCACCACTGGCGGAAGGGCGTCGGCGTGGCGGACCGGCGAGCCCGGCAGGCCGGTCGCACCGAGCCCCGGCTGCGGGTGGCGCTGAAGGCCGATCTCGACGCCGGGCTGCTGCCGAAGCTCGTCGGGCACCGTGCTCTGCTTCTTGCCCCTCTCGACGGCGAACCGCTACCGCCTGCCGAGCAGCACGTACCTGCCCGCCGACGATCTGCAGCCGTCGACCTTGACCGTGGCGTGGCCGCGGGATTCCCGCTCCCCCACTGTCACCGCCTTCGTCCGCGCCGCGGTTTCGGTGGCGTCACCGCGGATCACGGACTTCGCGGGAGCGTGAATGGTCAGGGGTCCACCCGTCCCCGTCCGAACACGCCACGACCAAAGGCGAGCCTTCACGACCGGGTTTTACCGCCCGGCCACGTCGAGCAGCAGCTTCGCGGCCACCGTCGCCCCGTCTGTCCGGATCGTGCCCGCCACCTCGGCGGCTCGCTCCCGGGTCGCGGGAGTCAGCACCGCGGCGAGCGCGGCGGACAGCGAATCGGCCGTCGGGTTCGGGTCCTGGTGCGCGACGCCGATGCCCAGTTCCGCCACCCGGGCGGCCCAGTACGGCTGGTCCGCGATCCGCGGCACGATCACCTGCGGCGCGCCTGCCACGGACGACGTCGTCGTGGTGCCCGCCCCGCCGTGGTGCACGACGGCGGCCACCCGTCGGAACAGGGCCTGCTGGTTGACCTCCCCGACGACGAAACAGTCGTCGGCGTCGTCGATCGCGGCCAGTCCCGCCCAGCCGCTGGCGAGCAGGATCCGGCGCCCCTGCGCGCGGACCGCCTCGATCGCGTTCCGGGCGATGTCCTTCGGGGCGTAGGCGGCCATGCTGCCGAAGCCCACATAGACCGGTGGCTCACCGGCGTTCAGGAACGCCTCCAGATCGTCCGGGAGCGGCCGGTCGTCGGGCAGGATCCACGTTCCGGTCTGGACGAGGTCGAGGTCCGTCTTGCCCTCCGACGGGCACAGCGTCACGTCCGCCGCCAGCCACGGGCGGCCGGTGAAGACGTGATCGCGGACGTTGTCCACCGGCGGCAGGCCGATCTCCGCCCGATGACTGTTGAGCGCCGGACCGTACAGGTCGTTCACCCGGTCGGCGTCCTGCTTCCACAGCACCCGGTTGTCGGTCTCGCCCTCCGGGGACGGCGTCCCCGGCCGCACTCCCGGCGCGAAATGCCGCGACGGTAACCCGAAAATGTGGAAGGCCGCGTACACATACGGGATGCCCCGTTTTTCGGCCACGTCCCGCGCGCCGGCGGGCAGCAGGCCGGTCGCCAGCAACGCGGCACAACCCTCGGCCGCCGCGCCGAGCGTCTTGAACCGCGCGGCGACCAGCTCGGGAGCGAGCCGGAACGCGTCCTTCCCCGTCGGCGGCTTCGGATTCGCGACCACCGAACGCACCGACGGGCCCAACGGCACCAGCGGCACCCCGGCACGCGCCAGCAGCACCTCGAAATCGTCGTCCGGCGGCGCGGCCACCAGCGCCTCCGCCCCCAGCCCCCGCAACGCGACCGCGAGTGCCACCAGCGGCTCGACGTCTCCGCGCGAACCCCACGTCGTCAGCAAAAAGCGCACTTTGTGAATCCCCATTTCCCGTACTCCGAGTTCTTGCCGGGCAATTGTGGGGTACGACCCTGGCCTTGCCGCAAGCCCAGGGGTGCGCTATAAATTGAAGGGGGCGGGGAAATGCGTTCTTTCCCCTTGCGCCCGCATCACTCCGGTTCCACGGCGACGACGGTGACGCCTTCGAGCGGCCGGGTCACGAGGACTTCTTCTTCTCGGCCCGCACCAGCCCGCCGCCGACGATGAGGCGCTGGATCTCGCCGCGCCGCCTTCGGGCGAGTGATGCGTGGGTTGGCGCGGCGCCGCACTCGCGTGCTCAAACACGGAACTCGCGTGCTTAAAGACGGAACTCGCGTGCTCAGACTCCGCACACCGAGTTCTGCATCCAGGCACGCGAGTCACGTGCTCAAGCACGCAAGTCACGCCTCTGAGCACGCGAGTCACGTGCTCAAGCACGCAAGTCACGCCTCTGAGCACGCGAGTCACGTGCTCAAGCACGCAAGTCACGCCTCTGAGCACGCGAGTCACGTGCTCAAGACG
>NZ_JBFBBY010000158.1:7107-16481 GCF_040682875.1 Amycolatopsis sp. NPDC051071
GCACGCGAGTTACGATCTCAAGCACGCGAGTCACGTGCTTGAGATCGCCACTCACGACCCGGTCAGGATGGTCAGCCCGTAGGCCGAAAGGACGCGGTTGACCGGCTGGAAGTAGGAAGTGCCGCCACTGGTGCAGTTCCCGCTTCCGCCGACCAGCACACCCTGGGCCTGCGTCCCGCTGACGAACGGTCCGCCGTTGTCTCCCGGCTCCGCGCAGACGTTCGTCCGGGTCAAGCCGTAGAGAGCGCCTTCGGGGAAGTTGATCGTCTGGTTCTTCGCCTGGATCACCCCGCACCGCCAGCCGGTGGTCACGCCGTACTTGCACACCGAAGCGCCGACGGGGGCCTCGGTCGAACCGGTGATCGTCACCTTGGGGTCGACCGGCGGGATCGACCCCACCAGCCGCCAGTCGACGGTGTTGGTCACCCGGATGACGATCGCGCCGATCGGCGGCATCGGCGCCGCGGAGACCACGCCGACCACCCGGCCCGCGCTGCGGACGGTGTCGCCGGGCCTGCCGCAGGAGCTGCCGGCGATCAGGTAGCCGGTGGTGCCCCCGATCGCGGCGAAACCGGCGGTGCAGCGGGACGAGGTGCCGGTCACCAGCGGACTGCCACCGCCGAGAGGAGCGGGAGCGGTCGCCTGGGCGGTGGACGGGACGGTGAGGCAGAAGCACAGAAGTAACCCGAGAAGGCTGCGGAATCGGGGCGGTCTCATGGGGCCTCCGATGGCCGGGGAAGTGCTTCGATCGTAGCCAGGCCGGGTATCGCTGCCCATCGGCCGAATCGCGCAGTCCCGCTACACCGCGCGTACGACTTCCCGCACGGTCTCCAGGGTTTCGTCCGGGTGATCGAGGTGCCGATTTACTTCTCCGTGCTCGTGCACCACTGAAATACACCGCGTTTGGCCGGGAAAGTGCGCTGCCAGGGGAATCCGGGGTGCCTACGCTGGATTCAGCGCACCAATAGCCTCGGGAGCCTCCAGTGAGAAGCACCAGCATCGTGTTCTGCGCCCTGCTCATCACCTCGGCCGCCGCCGTCTCCCCCGCCGCCGCGTCGCCGGGCCGGAACGCGTTCGCCTTGTCCAGCAGCGCTTTCGTCAACGGCGGCGTGATACCCAAGGTCCACGAGTGCACCAGCGGCGGCGGTCAAGACCCGGCCAAGAAAAACGAGTCTCCTCCCCTGTCCTGGTCCGGCGCTCCCGCCGCCGCCAAGAGCTACGCGATCGTCATGCGTGACCTCGACAACGCCAACCTCATCCACTGGGTCATCTACGACATCCCGGCGACCACGACCTCGCTCCCCCAGAACGTCGAGCACGCCTACCGGCCCGCGGTCCCCGCCGGAGCAAGGCAGGTCTACTACCGGGGAAGCGCGAGCCTGTACGGCTATCAGGGACCTTGCTCACCCTCGACGGTGAACACGTACGAGTTCGTCGTGCACGCCCTCAACCAGGCTTCCTTGACCAGCCTGAATTCCAGCTCGTCGACGCAGACCGCGGCGAGGACGATCGCCGCGGCGTCGGTCGGCTCGGCCCGGATCAGCGGCGAGTCCTAGGGTTGTGTCTCCTCGTACCAGTCCAGGATCTGCGCGCCGGAGCAGAACACCGCCTCGTCGTTGCCGCGGATGTGTTCCAGCGCCTGGTCGAGGTACTTCAGGCGGTGCGGGGCTCCCATGATGTACGGGTGCACGACCAGCGCCATTACCCGTGCTGAGTCGTCCGCGCGGGCGTCGTCGAGGATCTGGTCGAACTGGTCGATCGCCCGCCGCCGGTACTCGTCCGCGGTGTGGTGCTGGATCAGCATCATCGCCACGTCGTTGCATTCCTGGGTATAGGGCACGTTCACGATCGGGCTCGTGCGGGTGCGCAGCCGGGTCGGCTGATCGTCGAGCACCCAATCGCAGACGTACTCGTAACCCTCTTCGACGAGCAGGTCCGGTGTCTCCCACGTCTCGGTCAGTCCCGGGCCCAGCCAGCCACGCGGCCTGCTGCCGGTGGCTTTCGTGATCGCGTCGCGGGTGCGCTGGATGTCGAGGCGTTCGTCCGCCACCTTCTGCATGTTCTTCTGGGTGAAGCCGTGTCCGACGAACTCCCAGTCCCGCTCGATCGCGGCCTGGGTGATCTGCGGGTACGCGCTGATCGCGGAGCCGTTGATGGCGAGCACCGCGGGGATTTCGTGCCGGTCGATGACGCGGAGCATCCGCCAGAACCCGACGCGGTTGCCGTACTCGTGCCACGCCCAGTTGGGGACGTCGGGGGTCGGGACCCCGCCCGCCGGCGGGGTGAGCACGGTCCGGGGCATCGGCTCGGTTTCCGACCACTCCTCCACGTTGACGATCAGCCAGACGGCGACGCGCGCCCCGCCGGGCAGGCTCAGCGCCGGACGACCGTGGATGGGGTCGTAGCCGATGCGTTCAGTCGGTTTCATGGCTCCCGCTTTCGGTGATGGTGACGGACAACGGCTCCAGGCCGTCGATGTCGACGCGGACGACGTCGCCGGGCCCGACAGCGCCGACACCGGCCGGGGTTCCGGTGTAGACGAGGTCGCCGGGCATGAGCCGGTAGTCGGCGGACAGGTGGGTGATGATCTCGGCGACGTTCCAGATCATCAGTCCGGTCCGGGTGCGCTGACGGACTTCGCCGTTGACCGACAACGTCAACCCGGCCTCGCCGACGTCGGCCCCCCGGGTGATCGGGCCGCACGGTGCGGACGCGTCGAACGCTTTCCCCGCCTCCCAGGAGATCTGCCGTTCCCGGCAGTCGCGTTGCCGGTCGCGGCGGGTCAGGTCGATCCCGGCGGCGTAACCGAGGACCAGCTCCAGCGCTCGGCCGGCGGGGACGTCGACGCCCTCGGCCCCGATGGCGACCACCAGCTCCCCTTCGAACTGGAAGTCCTCGGTACGGGGCGGATACGGTACACGGGCGCCGTCCTCGACGATCGCGTCCGCCGGTTTCTGGAAGAAGAACGGGTCGTCGCGCTCGTCGCCTTCCTTCATCTCACGGACGTGGTCGACGTAGTTGCGTCCCACGCAGTACACCCGGCGCACGGGAAACCGATCGGCCGTTCCGACGACCGGCAAGGACACAGTGGACGGACTGAACAGTAACGTCATCGAATCTCTCTTTCGGGCGTGCTGAACAGGATCGGGCGCAGGAACAGCGCCAGGAGCGCGCCGATCAGGGACAGACCGGCGATTTGGACCAGCCCGCCGCCGGTCCAGCCCAGAACGCCGACGAACCGGCTGAACACGTACCCGGCGACTCCGGCGGCGACGTAGATACACGTGATGAACAGGCCGGACGCGTGCCCGGCGATCCGCGGGCGTACCGATTTGACGAGCAGACCGGCGAGTACGACATACCCGCCGCTGCTGGCGAACAGTCCGAACAGGAACGAGAACGTCGCGTGCCAGGCCGGGCTGGGCGGACCGGTGAACAACGCGACGGCGGCCAGCGCGGTCAAGACATTGACTAATACCAGGCAGACGCGGGATCGAGCCGGTCGGTGAGGTAGCCGCCGAGCGGGGACGCGAACGCGGCGAGCCCGGACAGGCCGACGGCCAGGCCCGCCTGTCCCGCGGTGAACCCGAGCTCGTCCCGGACGTAGGTCGCATACAAACCGATGTAAGCGAAATCCGCCAGTCCGAAAAGGACGGTGATAGCCGCCAGCAGCATCGGGTTGCGGGACACAATGGACGGTGCGCCGCCGGAATGGTGCGTCTGTGCCCGCTCACTCGTGGCCTCGCTGAACCGGCGCGGGATGAACAGGACGACCGCCATGGCGACGATCAGGCCGAGGACGCCGAACGCGATCATGGGGACGCGCCACGCGCTCGGCTCGGTCAGCAACGCGGCCGCGACCAGCGGGCCCACCACGGATCCGGTCGCGAAGGCCATATTCACCGCCCCGATCGCCAGGCCGCGATGCCGGGGGAACGCCCCCGCCGCCACGGTGATGATCGCGGCCAGTTGCAATGCCTCGCCGACACCGGACAGCACCCGCCAGGCGAGCATGTCGGCGAATCCGGCGCTGACGACGGTCATGATCGTCGCCAGCGAGAAGATGACCGTGCCTGCCACGATCAGGACCTTGCGGCCGAAGCGGGCGAGCGCGATCCCGGCGGGGATGCCGGTGAGGCCCATGCCGAGCGCGAACATCGTGGCCTGCAGACCGGATTGATCGAGGCTGAAGCCGTACTCCGCCCGGACTTCGGGCAGCAGTACGGGAAAGACCATACGGTCCATCGCGTTGACCGAATAGGCGAGCAGGAGCAAGGCGAACATGGCGATCGCCGGTCCGGTGGCGACAGCGCCTCCGGCCTGCTCTGTTCGCGCAGTGTTGGTGGTCATTCGTGCACCGCCTCTTCGTCGTTGAATCGGGGGTCGGGAATCACTCCCAGGCGCCCGCCGCGCGGGCACGGGCGACGAGGGCGTCCCGCCGCGCGTCGGCTTCGTTGATCGCCGCCTGTGCCGACGGCTGGGCGAGCCTGCCGTTTTCGAGCAGGATCCGGCCGTCGACCATCACTTTGACGATGTCCGTGGCGCGGCCCTGCCGGATCAGCGCCTCGGCCAAATCGCCAGAGGGCAGAAGATTCGCCGCCGTCCCGTCGAGGAACAGCAGATCGGCTCGTTTCCCCGGCGTGATCGAACCGATGACGTCCGCCAGGCCGAGATCCCTTGCCCCGCCGAGCGTCGCCATCTCCAGCAGCTTGCGCGGAGTGGCCACTGTGGACCCGCGCCTCGCCGTCTCGACCGCTTCGACGGCACGCAGTGTGGTGAGGACGTCGGGAGCCGTCGGCATCGCGAGCGTGTCCGTCGACAGCGACACCGGCACGCCCGCTTCCATCAGTTCGCTCACCAGCGGAAAGCCCATCGTGCGCATCTCGGTGATAGGACTGAGCGAAACGCGGGTGCCGGTGGCGGCCAACGCGGCGATGTCGTCGGACGACGCGTGGACGGCGTGCACGATCTGCAGATCCGGGCCAAGCAGGCCTTCGTCGGCGAGCCGCGTGAGGCCGCAGGAGCGGCACCCCTCCTCCCGCAGGCAACGATCGCAGTGCATGGTGATGGGCATGCCCAGTTCCCGCGCGGCCGTCCATTCCGGACGGTAGACCTCCGCCGGTGTCCGATAAGGACCCCGGAGCGCCACACCGAAGTCGAGCAGGCCGTCGAGGCGTTCCGGTGGCCAGCGGCCGGCGAACCGGCGGAGATCATCGAGGTCCATCTTTTCGTCCGACGGTGTGGAATCGCGCGGCCCATAGGAGAAGCGACCGCGGATACCGGCGTCGAGTTGCGCGCGGACGTTCACGTCGGCGTCCTCGCCGGTGCGGACGTTGTGGTCCCAGTTGTGCACGGTCGTGATGCCCGCGGTCACCGCTTCGGCGAGCGCGAACCTCGCCGCCCAATAGAAGTCTTCGACGTCGTGGTGCGGCCCCAGTCCTCGTTTCACCGAGAAGTAGTCACGGCCCGGCGCGTCGCCGACCGTCCCGCGCAGGAGGCTGTTCCACAGATGCCAGTGCGTGTCCACGAATCCGGGCAACGCGACGAGCCCGCTGCCGTCGACCGCGTCCGGGTCGCCCGAGGGCCCGGCGGTGACGGCGGTGATCTCGCCGGATTTCACCGTCACCGTGGCGTCCGCGAGGTCTCCCAGGCGTGGATCCATCGTGACCACGGTCAGCCCGGTGATCGTCATATCCGTGCGTGCGGGCAGATCCGGTTCAGGCGACATGCCTGCTCACCTCCTTCTCGACGGGATCAGTATGCATTGCATGCAATGCATGTCAACAGTGCTCCCGGAGGTTTTGCATGCACTGTATGCTGGCGACGTGAGAACACGTGACGGAGCGTCAAGCAGCGCTGACGAGGTGTACACCACCCTGCGTGGCCGCTTCGCCAACGGAGACCTGGCCCCCGGCGAGCGCCTCACGGAGGCCGCCCTCGCACAGGAATTGGGCGTGAGCCGGACACCCGTGCGCGAGGCACTCGGGCGGCTCCAAACCGACGGCCTTGTCGTGCCCGCCGCACGCGGAGTCGCCGTCGCGGCCCTGAGCAGCGACGAGATCGAGCACATCTACGAACTACGCGCGACACTGGAAGGACTGGCGGCGGCACACGCCGCACGTCAGCAGGCCGCCGGACTCGTCGCCCCCGCCGTGATCCGCGACCTCCAAGACGCCGCCGACGAGGTCGCACAAGCCGTCGACGACGGTGACACCAAACGATCCGCGCGCGCGAACATGGCTTTCCATCGAGCCTTCGCAGACATCCCGAAGAACCCGTTCCTCGAAGACGCGCTGCACCGCATCTGGGACCGGATCGCGGTTTCGACCGTCTCCAACCTGTCCGACGGCGACTGGGCGAAGACCGTGCTCAGCCAGCACCAGGACATCTGCCGGGCCATCGTCGCGGGCGACGAGAAGGCGGCCCGCGACGCCGCGGAGGACCACATTCGCGCCGCGATGCGGATCTACCGGGCCGCGCACACCTGATCGTTCCCAGATGCGGGGGCCCGGGTTTGTTCATGAAGGAATTGGGACGTTGAGTGTCCCAATTCCTTCATGAACAAGCGGAGGATGTTTCAGCTCCCGGTCCAGGATTCGAACCTGGGCGAGCGGATCCAAAATCCGCCGTGCTGCCGTTACACCAACCGGGATCGGTGCCCCTGCCAGGATTCGAACCTGGACTGGACGCGTTCTGAGCGCGTTGCCTCTTCCGTTGGGCTACAAGGGCGAACGTGGTGGAGGAGGGAGTCGAACCCTCTGCGTCACGAATATCTGCTCCGCCACGAAATAAAGAAAGCCGCCCTGATCGGTTTCCCGATGGGGGCGGCTCCCGGACGCGAGGAGTATTACCTCACGAAGGGAAGCCCGAGCGGCCCAGAAGTCCTTGATAATATGACGAGCACCGCATCGATCGCTGTCGCGTGTTCGTCATGACCACTCCTTGGTTTGTTCGGTGTGACATCAGCATTGCCCAGGCCGGGGTCGACGTCAATCGCATTATTGAGGGGTAAGGCAAACGTGGCGTGATGCCCGGGTTCGCTGTGGCCGACTTGTTCGCGGGGTTGGCGGCCAGCGCGAAGGCGTGACTCGCGTGCTTGAGCACGTAACTCGCGTGCTTGAAGAGGGATCTCACGTGCTGGATGCCGAACTCAGGCGTGCGGAGTCTGAGCACGCGAGTCACGGCTCTGGAATACCGGGTGGGCCACCCAGGCGCCGAACGATCCGGCGAACCGCACGGGGCCTGCTTCTTGCCGGTGGAAGGCGAGGACCTCGTCAAGCGACATGCCCACCAGAGTGCGCGGCTCCGGCGGCCGTCGCTACGACACCGGGCGGAGATCCGTGACCGGCAGGCCGTGTTCGGCGCGCAGACGGGCGGCCACGAGTGAGCGGTGACATGCCTCCGGGTCGCGTTCGACGCAGAAGAACGCGATCGCCGACTGGTCCGGGAGCCCGGCCACGAGCGTACCGAGGTCGAACGGGTCGAGGATCTCGCGGATGTAGCGCTCGGCGTACTCGGCCGCGAGCGAGACCCGGTTCCGCTTGCCCACGCCCTGGCGGTCGTCCTCGCGGTACTGGAGCCGGCGCAAGTCGGTCGTCGGCGCCAGGTCCTTCACGTGCCGATAGCCGATGTCCGCCTCGGCGAGCGCGCGTTGGAGTCGCACCGAATTCGCCCAGGAGTAGTCGGGCCCGCGGACGCCGCGACGCTGACGGAGGTCGAGCAGCAGCCCCACTCCCCCGTCGGTGAGTTCTTCGACGAACGCCCCGGCAGTGAAGCCGTAGACGCCGATCGTCACGATCTTTCTCATGACCGCTCCTCGGTGACGGACGGCGGTGGGCTCGGGCGCGCCGAGCCCACCGCCACCTCGCTAGGGCAGGAGTACCGGCTGGTCCACGGCCCACAGCCACGATCCGTCCGGCTGCCGACGGGCGATCTCGACGGTCATCTCGCCGGTGGTCAGCGTGGACGCGGTGAGCGCCAGGTCATCGCCGACCAGCGCCAGATGCTGCCTGCCCGGTTCGAGTACCGGCGCGGCCGCGACGAACTCTTCGTACACCTTGCGGATCTCCGCGTGCCCGGTCGCGAGGCTGCCGGGCGGGAACGCCAGCACGGCGTTCGGTTCGTACAACGCCACCAGTCCGTCGACATCGCCCGCGTTGGCGCGTTCGATGAAGTACTTCCCCAGGTCGTTCGGCTCAGTGGCCACAGTCTTGCTTGTCATGGGGAGCAGCCTCCCAACGAATACCCGACATCCTGTGTCGTGTATTCCGGTAAAGTTTCCGTATGCGCGCCGACCGGTTGGTATCGCTGGTGCTCCTGCTGCGCCGGCACGGACGGTTGTCCGCGACCGCGCTCGCCCGCGAGCTGGAGGTGTCGACCCGCACCGTGCTGCGTGACATCGAGGCGCTGTCCGCGGCGGGTGTCCCGGTCTACGCCGAACGCGGCAGGCACGGCGGTTTTGCCTTGCTGCCCGGTTTCCAGACCGAACTCACCGGGCTGAACCACGACGAGGCGCTCGCACTGCTGGTCGCCGGATCGCGGCGCGGCGCGCAGGCGTTCGGCCTCGGTTCGGCGCTTGCTTCAGGTATGCGAAAGGTGGTCGACGCGCTGCCCGAGAGCTATCGCGACACCGCGGCGGGCGCGGCCCAGCGGCTGCTCATCGACCCGGAGACCGACCTGCTGGCGCGCCGGCTGGACGCCGAGGAGGTGCCCGACACCGTCGTGGCCGAGGTCCGGCGCGCGGTGTTCGCCGGACACAAGCTGCGCATCCACTACGCGGCCGCGGACCAGGCCCCGAAATGGCGCACGGTGGATCCGATCGGCCTGGTCACCGTCCGCGGCCAAGGCTATCTGCTGGCCACGAGATCCGGCGAGGACCGCACCTACCGCCTTTCCCGCGTCTTGGAAGCCGAGAAACTCGACGAACCCGCGCAGCGACCGGAGCGGGTCGATCTGGACCGGGCATGGCAGGAACGCACGACGCGGTTCCGGAACGGCGGCGACCAGGTCATCGTGCTGGCGCGCGTGAATCCCGCGAGGCGCGGGGACCTGGCGGACACCGCGCTGGCCGTCCGCGCCGAAGAAACCGACGCGGACGGCTGGCTGCGGCTGGAGGCATCCTTCCAAGACGCCCGACACGCCCAGTGGGCGCTGTGGCAGCTCGCCACGAACGCGGAAGTACTGGCCCCGCAGTGGTTGCGGACGTCCTTGCGTGACCGCGCCGCGGCGGTCGTCAGCTGCTACGGGTCGTGAGTGTTTTGGGTCGTTAGAGCCAAGAGTGTCTTAGTGCCTACTGGATTTGGCTGCGGGGCTGATCGCGGGTCAGGGTCTGTGAAGGACTCCTTGCGCCTAGGTACAGGAAGGGGGCCTTCCTG